>NZ_JBWKDT010000030.1:0-63235 GCF_056435785.1 Streptomyces sp. NPDC043870 | reverse complement strand
GGGGGGTCCGCCTTTTTGGTGCCGTGCGGGGGGGGTTCTCCTTCCGTGTGGGGGGGGGGGGGGGGGGGGGGGGGGGGGGGTGGGTGTGGGGGCCCCCCCCCCCCCCCCCCACAGGCACACGGGGAGTGTTACTCGCCCACGATCCCGGACGCGGCGACGACGATCTTCGCGCGGGTCCCACCGGAGGGGGTGCCCAGCGACTCGATCTGCTTCACGACGTCCTCGCCCTCGACGACCTCGCCGAAGACGACGTGCTTGCCGTCCAGCCAGGGGGTCACGACGGTGGTGATGAAGAACTGTGACCCGTTGGTGTTCCGCCCGGCGTTCGCCATGGAGAGCAGGAACGGGCGGTCATGCTTGAGCTGGAAGCTCTCGTCGGCGAACTTCTCGCCGTAGATGCTCTTGCCGCCGGTGCCGTCGCCCCTGGTGAAGTCGCCGCCCTGGAGCATGAACTCCGGGATGACACGGTGGAAGGGCGACTCGGCGTATCCGAAGCCGTGCTCGCCGGTGGCCAGCTCACGGAAGTTGCGAGCCGTCTTGGGAACGATGTCGTCGTACAGCTTGAAGACGATCCGGCCCGCGGGCTTGTCGTCGATGGTGATGTCGAAAAATACGTTGGAAGGCACGGGGCATTCTGACACGGCCGCTGCCCTTGGGTCTCTTTCCCGCGCGTGGCAGGCGAGCGTGGTCGCCGGGGCGGCCGGAGCCGCCCCTCTTCCCGGACAGCTGCGGCCATCGGGAAAGTAGTTCCTTGTAGCCAGTGGGACGCTCGGTCAGGATGACCAGTGCGGGTACGGGACGACGTTCCAAGAGTTCGTTGATCGAGCCGGTACTACCGGAGTGACGGGCGGCTCGCGTCAAGGGCCGGGGGCCGGGGGCCCCACCACCGACCGCATCGGTCTTCGCTGTGCGCGTGGTGAACAAAGCCGTGTGAACAGAGCCGTGTGAACAAAGCCGCACGTCAGCTGTGCTGCATCCAGACGCCTGGCTCCTGGTACACACCCTCATCGGCGGACAGGTCGACCCGTAGCAGGCTGAGTCCGCCCGGGATCACATAGTCCCCCGGCTCGGGAAAGACCATGCTGGTCCAACGCTCCCACTCGGCGATGCAGCCCGTCATCGTCTGCGATGCGGGAGCCGCCGACAGGATCTTCGCGCCCAGGCGCTGATGGGTCCGGATCCAGGGATCAAGAGCCATCCCGTCGCGACGACGCCACCCCATGAAGGTCTCGATCGGTGTCAACGGGTACTGCGCCTTCATCGTGGGGCGCACCGGCGCAACGACATGGGCCAGCCCGGCATCCTGCGCAGTGCGGCGCAGCGCGGTCAAGGTCTGGCCCGCCAGCCCTCGCCCCTTGAGCGACGGGGTGACCACCGCACCGCAGATCACCAGAGCGTTGGGCTCCACCCCCTGTTCGCGGCCCTCGACAGCCCGGACAAGGGCCTGGGTATAGCCAGTCGGGAGTGTCGAGGCCAGGCCGTCCCAGTGGATCGGCACCCCCCACCCGGATGCCACCGGCACACCCTGCTCATCCACCAGCATCAGGTTCAGATCGGTGAACCACTCCCTGACCCTGCCTATGTACTCCTTGACCAGCCGGTCAGCCGTGATGAACTCAGGAAAGCTCTCGCTGAAGAGCTCCTTTACGTGCTCATCCGGCCACGTGCGCGCGTCAGTCCGTTCGATCCTCAATGTCACGCCTGTTCATAGCACACGGGTGGCGCCCTGAAAGCGTCGTCGAACCGTCCGCCGCGAGTTCGGGATTCCCCAACGGTCCTCCGCAGGGAACCCATACCTCTAAGGTCTGTCCGGCGGAGCTTGACTCACGGTGGCCAGGAGCTCTGTGACCAAGGGGTTCGGGTCGTTCTTGCGCCAGGCCACGGCGACTCGTGTGCGGGCAGCGCTGGGCTCAACCCGCCGAAAGGCGACGCCTTTGAGGCGGATGCGCCGGATGCTTTCCGGGCCAGCGACACACCCAAGCCAGTCTTCACCAGAGCGCAGACGGTCTGCCATTCCACCGCGTGTTGGGACACTCGGGGGCGCGAAGCCTGCTCTTTCAGTCCCCCAAGGCTCTCAGAAGGTGGTGCCGAATCCGGAACGACGCGAGCAGACCAGCAGACCAGCAGACCAGCAGCCCGACGAGCGCCAGGGTCATCCCTCGGTGAGGAGGGTGAAAGTCAGCCTTGGAGGGTGCGGTCGCGAATGTACTCGTGCTGCATGCCGGACATGGTCACGAGCGCGGTGAACACGATGCCGGAGGGGCGTGCGAGCCCGCCGGAGCGACGCAGGTGGACATCGGACAGACATGTGCCTCCACGCGCTTGAAGTCGTCGCTCACGACCCCAGACCGTTTCGTGAGGGTGTTTCAGACGTCCAGCCGTTTGCGCAACTCATGAAACATGACCGCCGCAGGTGGACTGCCGAACGGTCGCCTGGTTCACAGGCGACCACCTATGAGACAGCGCCCGGGGCGGCGTTGATGCCGGATGCTGCTACGAGTTGCACAGAGCGTTGCGCGGCTTGGGCGTTGCATCGGTCGCCGGCACGCTCGGGCTGAAGATCGACCTCGGCGGCGCCTCCGGCATGCTTCTCGGCGCGGCGGCAGCCGCTGGCGGGTAACTGGCCCTCGCCGGGGCGGCCGTGGGTGTCACCGTCCTGTTCTACGTCGCCCACCGGATGAACCAAGCCCGCCAACTGCGGCGGGAATCCCCGGCGGCCTACCTGCTGGCGGCCGACCGCAAACTCGCCCATTCCGCCCTGCCACGCCGACGAGGAGAACCACGCACGCGCTAACCGACTGGCTGCCACAGTCGCAGACGCGCAGAGTGCCGCACCCGGATGACTGTGATCCCCGACACTCTCATTGCCCAGGTAATGCAACACGGCGCGAAGGACCATCACGAATTCGCTGTCGGTAGTCACCACTGCTCAATCGCGACACGGACCCGACCGCACACGACGACTGCGGGCACAAACATCACCATCCGCACACGGCTGTGCGAACACAAGCCACTCGCGGTTGACCCACGCTGCGGAGAAGGGCGCATTTACGCCAGCGCTGATGAAGCCGTCCGGGCATATGTCGGTTCGCAGCCTCGCGAAGTACGCGCGGGCGTCCGACGAAGGTCTCCTGAACTCCCAGACCGATACCGATCCCGACGCGCGTCGCCATCGCCGGCGGTCGGGTGAATTGTCTGTGGCCGGGGAGGGGCGTGATGAGTATTGAGGCGTCCATCCCCGTTGCGCGAAGCGGCATTTCATGACCTGTTCGAGAGGCCGGTACGGTCCGATTCATGGAGCGGAACTTTCAGCCGGCCGAAGAACTCGCGGCTGCCTTGCGTACCGGTGAAGTGACCTCGGCGGAACTGACCGACGAGGCGATCGCCCGTATTGAACGGGACGACGATGCGATCAACGCGATCTGTGTGCCGGACTTCGACCGTGCACGGGCCGCGGCGCGCGGTGCCGACCGGGCGCGTGCCCGCGGTGAGGACCGGCCGCTGCTGGGCATTCCGGTGACGGTCAAGGAGTCGTACGACATGGCGGGGCTGCCCACGACCTGGGGCATGCCGCCGCACCGGAACTTCGTGCCGGCCGAGGACGCGGTGCAGGTCTCGCGGCTCAAGGCCGCAGGCGCGGTGGTGCTCGGCAAGACCAATGTGCCCTTGGGGCTGCAAGATATACAGAGCTTCAACGAGATCTACGGCACCACCAATAACCCGTGGAACCACCGTCGTACGTCGGGCGGATCCTCCGGCGGCTCGGCGGCGGCCCTGGCGTCCGGATTCGGCGCGCTGTCCATCGGCTCCGACCTCGCCGGTTCGTTGCGCACCCCCGCGCATTTCTGCGGCATTTACGCGCACAAGCCGACACTCGGGCTGGCGGCGAGCCGCGGCATGGTCCCACCGCCCGGGCCGGCCCTGCCGGTCGAGCACGACCTCGCCGTCGTCGGTCCGATGGCGCGCACCGCCCGCGACCTCACGCTCCTGCTCGACGTCATGGCCGGACCGGACCCGCTGACGCTCGGTGCGGCGTACGACTTGACGCTGCCGCCCGCGCGCCACGAACGGCTCCGCGACTTCCGGGTCCTGGTCCTCGACGAGCATCCGCTCATTCCGACCGGGTCCGCCGTGCGGGCGGGCGTGGGCCGGGTGGCCGACGCGCTTGTCGACGGCGGTGCCTGCGTCGAGCGGGACAGTCCGCTGCTGCCCGATCTGACCGAAGCCGCGGTGCTCTACACGAAGTTCCTGTTTTCGGGCTCCGTTGCACGTTTTCCCGTCGAAGCGTACGAGCAGCTGCAGTCCCGCGCCGCCGGACTGAGCGCAGACGACGAGAGTCTCGATGCGGCGCGGCTGCGCGGCATGGTGTTCAGCCACCGCGACTGGATCGAGGCGAACAGCCGTCGCGAGCTCCACCGTCACGGCTGGCGGCAGTTCTTCGCCGAGTTCGACGCCGTGGTGTGTCCCATCACCCCCACTCCCGCGTTCCCGCACGACCACAACCCCGACCTGATGAAACGTCGGATCGACATCGACGGCGTCGAGTACCCGTACTTCGACCAGCTCGTCTGGGCCGGTCTGGCCACCATGCCGGGCCTACCCGCCACCGCCGTACCAGCGGGCCGGTCCCCTGAGGGTCTGCCGGTGGGAGTGCAGCTCATCGGGCCGATGCTCGAGGACCGCACCCCGCTGCGGCTGGCCGAACTGCTCGAGCAGAGGATCGGCGGCTTCCAGGCACCGAAGTAGGGCGTACTACCGGGTGTCCGTCGGGCTCTGGTCGCCGGCCCTTGAATAAATGAGTCCGATGTGTTCAGTGGCCGTACGCGATCAGGGATCGTTTGATCTTGGCGTTGGTGGTCCAGTTGTGCCAGACGCCGGCGGCGGGGGCGAGGAGTCGTTGGCCGGTGCGGGCGAAGACTCCCGCGGGGGTCCTGCCGCCGTGTTGTTCCAGCCTGGTGCGCAGCCGCTGCGCGGACTCGAATTCAGCGATGGGCAAAGCGAATTCGACCGCGCCCGGCACCGATGATGGTGTCGCGCCGGTGCTCCCGACCGCGTAGATGACGTAGTCGTAGTCCAGGGCGCGGCCCGACGCCAGCACTGCAGCCCAACGAGCCGATCCTGCCCGCAAGCTCACCTTCAACAGCCCTTCGGAAGTGCTGAACTCGTGGGCTCCTCCGGGCCATCAGGTCGAAGCCCAGCAGATGAGCCCGCTCGTGTTCCTGAGCAGGCCCTCGATGATGCCGAACGGGTGACGGGCGGGCCCGTTCAGAAGTCCAAGATCATGCCGTGGCGGGTTTCTGGCGTATCCGGGTCATGCCCCATGAACGCGACGACGCCGCCGGTCAGGGCAAGGACCGGGCCGATGGCCGGGTTTGTCGTCAGCCGTCCGGCGGGGACGGAGACGATCGTGGCGGTGTCAGCGACGCGCACGGGCGAGCAAGGCCGCATGCGGCAGCGTCAGTACGCCGTCCTCATCGGCAAACGCGGAGCTGAAAAGATCGAAGTGGCGCTTGATCTCGGCGCGGATCAGTGGGGTCTGACTCTGTACCATCTGGCCGCCGAACGCCACGCCGGCCGCAGGACCGCTCCACCACTCGTCGGCGCCGGCGCGGTGGTCCCAGCGCAAGGTCTCGCAGGCCGCCTCGCACAGCCCTGTCGAATCCATCAGGCCCGTCAGTCCCTTCTCGTCACGGGGAAAGTCCTCTTCAGGAGCCAGTCCTGCGGGAAGGTGGGGTGGTCGCACCGCACCTGCGGCCTGGATCGCGCGGCCGAGCAGCGCCTGGCCCGGGGCCGGCGGTGCCGCCCATATCGTCAGCGCAATCAAGCCGTTCGGCCTCACGACACGGCGCAGCTCGGCCAGGGCGACCCTGGGCCGGCCCACGTGGTTCAGCACGAAGTTGGCCACGACGGCGTCGAACTCTCCATCGCTGAAGGGAAGCTCAGGAAGGACGGCCACGCGCACGTCAGCCGCGGGCGCGGCCTGCATGGCCAGCTCGACCATGGTCGGCTCCGCATCCACGGCCGTCACCGTCGCGGCCCGGGTGCATGCGGCAGCAGCGACCGTCCCCGGCCCGGTTCCGACATCCAGCATCCGCATGCCCGGCCCTACCTCAGCGGCATCGAGCAACTGCGGCACCGGGTAGGCGCACAGCCTGGCGAAGCTTCCGGCATAAGCGGCGCCCCGGCCCGCCCACATCCGCCGTTCACTCTTGTCGAATCCCGTCAACACCGGCACCCTCTCCAAACCCCCAGCCGAAGATCAGCATGGTGCCACGACCCTAACCCGCTACCTGATCAGCACGGACGGCTTGAAGAAGGTACGTAACAGGTGTCTTGATCCGGCCCGTCGAGGAGACCGGCCCCGACCGACGGCTGACCCGCCGCAGCACTCACCAGGAAGAACAGTCCTGATCAAGACGAGGAACTAGGCGTCCCGGTATAGATCCCGGACCTCGGGGCGCTGCTGGAAGCCGGCTGACTTGTAGGTGGCGACGGCACCGACATTGGAGCTCGGGGTGCAGACGTTCGCGCTCGACGAGCCCAGCTCCTGGAGTGCGGCCGTCGCGGCGACGGTGATCGCCTCGCCGTAGCCGTGACGGCGATGTTCCCGGTGCACGCCCATCGGTTCGAGCAACCCGGGCCTATCCGGACCTGCCGACCACACCGTCACCGCCGCCACCGCGTTGCCCTGGCCGTCGTACGCGACCAGACACCGGGCGTCGGCGTACGGCAATCCGGCCGCCATCGCGTGCCAGCGCTCGGCCGTGAACCTCGACCCGTCGAATGCTGCCCGTTGTACGGCGGCAAACACGTGCGCCTGCTCCGGTACGACCACCCCGATCCGCACGCCTGGGTCCTTCACCGGCTCCGTGAGGTCGCGGCACAGCGGCGTCCACGGCTCGTCGGCGTTCCAGCCGTCCTCGAACAGCAGATCTTGGACCAGTGCACCCATAGGCGCCGCGACGTTCACCCTCCCCCCGGGCAGCACGCCGCGTTCCGTCTCGGTCACATCGTCCACCAACTGCTGCGCCAGCTCCTCGTCCCGCTGAGCGTCTGGCGCGATCGTCAGCCGCAACAGCCCGGGACCGTCCAGCAGTCCGACGGCGAGAATCTGTCCGTCCCGGCTCCACGTCCTGACCGCCGCGGCGGTCGCTTCCGCACCTGACCGCCAGAACCAGCCCAGGTCCCCCGGATGCAGTTGCATCGGCGCCCCGTCGTACTGCCACTCCCGCAGCACGCCCACAGCCTCGCTCAGCCCGTCGACTCCCGGCTTGCCCAGCGCAATCGCCATACCCCCGATCACACACCACCGCACCAACAGTCCGCACCCGGTTTTTGGATCGGCCGGCGTGTCGCGGGTTCGGGGACTCGGGAAGGCGGCCGGTGATCGAAGACTCGACCCAGAGTTCCGCCCAACCCGGGTCCGCCCTGCCTGGGTCCGCCAGGACCAGGCGGAATCGCACGGCCCTGACCGACCCTGGGAGCATGGATCGTGCCCGGCAGCTCAGCGATTCCAACCACCCTCAGCTCAGCGAACTCGCACTCGACTACGTCGCCATACGGGCCCCCGACGACCCCGACATGACCATGATGATCTACAGCGCACCGCCAGGATCCGAGGCTGCCACCACCCTCCAGCTCCTGGCCGGCCTCACCACACCTCCCGTTCCCAGCACGGTGGACCTTCCGGCGAACAGCACGCTGTGAATTGTCGGATGGGTAAAGGCGGGGGCTGACTGCACTGTTCTGGTCGAACATCAGTCCATACGGCATGGCCCCGGGTCCGCGGGCGGCACGCACGTGTGTCTACTGTTGTGTCAGTTCGCGCAGGACCGCTGAGGCGAGAGCTGCGTCGAGTGCGCCGACGCCGGTCAGGTCTGCGACGGTGATCGCGTCGTCCGGCCGCTCGACAGGCTTTTCGAGCAGGAGACCCACGGGGGTGTCTCCGGTGGACGTGACCGATCCCTCGATGACTGCACGGCCGAAGTCCCCGTGGTCCACGCACTGTTGGTGGTCGTCGGTTGCGATCAGTGCCGCGCGGGCGAAGAGCGCCGGGGGGAGTTCGTTCTTGTGGGGCATGTCGGTGCCGATGCCGGTGACGTGTGCGCCCTGTCGGACGTCGGCGGCGCTCAGGACCGGGGCGGTGGCAGGGGTGGTGGTGATGACCATGTCGGCGCCTGCGGCTTCCACGGCGGAGGCGGGCCGGGCATGCTGCCCGCGCGCATTGAACTCCTCGCAGAGCGCACGGGCTTTGTCCTGGCTGCGACCGTGGACCAGGACCGTGCTGATCCGACGGAGCCTGGCGAGCCATTCGACCTGGAGCCGGGCCTGTTCTCCGGTGCCGAAAACGGCCAGGGTCGTCGCACCGGGGCGGGCCATGGCGTGGGTGATCAGCGCGCCCGCGGCGGCGGTGCGCAGGGCGGTGAGGAGGCCCTGGTCGTCGAGGATCGCTCGGACCTGGCCGGTTCGGGCGCTGACGACGCAGACCAGACCGTGGTTGGAGGGCAGGCCGGCCGCGGGGTTGTGATAGAAGCCCGTCGCGATCTTGACGATGAAGTCGGGCGCACCGGTGACCCAGCCCGCTTTGACGTGGCAGTCGCCGTCGGCGTGGGGGAATTGAAGGTGCAGCGGTGGCGGCACGGTGGTGCGGCCGTGGGCGTGGGCGATCAGCGCGTCGCGGACGGTGTCGAGGACCAGGTGCGGGGTGGCGGCCCGATCGATTGCGGCTGCGTCGAAGACGGCCCGGCTCACCGGTGTGCCCGCATCCACTCGGTGAAGGCGGCCAAGCCCTCTTCGGGACGGGCGCGACCGATGCCGATGCGGAAGCGGTCGGTGGGGGTGGGAGTGAGGTCGGAGCGGTAGATGCCGGCGGGCAGCAGGAGGACGCCGGCTTCCTCCACCAGGCGGGTGCAGAACTCCTCGACTCCTTCCGGGCCGAGGTAGCGGGGGTAGGCGACGCAGCCGCCGTCCGGGGCCTGCCATTCGAAGACGTCCGGGAACTCGGCGAAGAAGGCGTCGAAGACGGGCAGGTTCCGCGCGATCAGGGCCCGGTTGCGGTCCAGGATCGTGGTGCGGGCCTTGAGTGCGATGCGGGCCAGGACTTCGCTGGGGGCGGAGTTGCAGATGGTGGTGTAGTGCTTGGCCCGCTCCAGCCGGGTGAGCAGGGCGCGGTCGCGGCAGGCGATCCACCCGATCCGCAGACCCGGCAGTCCCAGCGACTTGGAGGTCACGTTCAGCGACAGGGCGCGCTCGGACAGGTCGGCGGCCTGCGGCAGGGTACGGGCCGGATCGCGTTCCAGGCCGCGGTACACCTCGTCGCTGAACAGATGGATGCCATGCTCGTCGCACAGCCGCGCCAACTCGGTGAAGTCGGCGGCGTCGATGACCTTGCCGGTGGGGTTGTTGGGGAAATTCACCGACACCACCCGGGTGTTCGGCCGGATCGCCGCCTTGATCCGGTCGAGGTCCAGGGCCCAGTCGCGGTCCGGGTCGAGAGCGACGCCGGTGACCTCGCACAGCGCCAGCGGCACGGTCTCGGCCGCCTGGTAGTTCGGGGTCACCACCACCGCGTGATCACCAGCGTCGAGCAGGACGTTCATCGCCAGGTACAGGGCCTCCTCAGCGCCCGCGAAGCAGATGACGTCCGCGGAGTCCGCCCGCTCGTACATCTGGGCGATCACCTCACGCAGAGCCGGATCACCGTAGGTCTCGGTGTAGCCCAGCGACAGGTTCTCGAACGCGGTCCGGTCGTGGTCGTCTGCCAGAGCGAGCAGTTCCCTGAGCGTCATCGTCTGTACGTCAGACGCGGTCAGGTGGTGCTGCGCGGCGAACTCCCAACGGGAGAAGTATGTTTCCAGGCGGAAGTCGGGCAGACGGGTCATCGCGTGTGGTCCTTTGCGTTCGGTGCTCTGAGCTCGGCCAACAGGCCGTAGAGGGTCGATCGGGAAACCCGCAGGGCGCGGGCGACGACCGGGGTGGCACGGCGCACGGCGAAGACCTTGGCCTCGTCCAACCGCGCGAGCACGGCGAGGCGGTCGGTGCGGGTCAGCCGCTCCACCGGGCGGCCGCACTCGCGCACGTAAGCGCCGACGATGTGCTGGACGCGCTCGCTCCAGTCCTGCTCGAACAGCGGCTCCGGGCGGGACACGGTCGGTGCGCCGAACGCCGACAGCACAGCCGCGGCCTGTTCCAGCGGCGTGCGGTCGAGATTGACGCACAACACCGCCGAAGCCTTGTCGTCCGCATCGCGCAGGATCGCGCTGACCGATGACAGGCGCCGGCCGTCCGCGAGCAGCTTCTCGTACGGCCCGAACACGTCCCGGGCCGACGGATCGAGGGCGTCCAGCTCACCCAGCAGCGACGGATCACCCGGACCGCGCGAGTTCATGGGATTCCAGATCGCCAGGATCCGATCGGTATCCGGATCATGCAGGACCACCTCGGCGTACGGACCGAGCAGCAGTGCCACGGCCTGGCATGCCGGTGCCCACATCCGCACACGAGGGTCGGTGCCCTCTTCCACAGTACCCATGGCTGGACTCTACGTCCAAGTTGGATATTCGGTCCAGGCCGAGGGGTGTGGGACGCGGCCACGCCGCCCGGGACTTCGCGGCCGACGTGAGGGCAGGAACGTTCCCGGTGCCGGAGCACACCATCTGACCGGAGGTCCGGGCGGGAGTGGACGGCGAGCGGCCGTGGGGCTGCTCGCCGCCCGCCGCGCCGCGAGTCGGCGCGGCTCGGTTGCCGGCCGGGCCCGCGGGTACGGCACGCGCAGCGACTCGACCGCGACCGGGGTGTGGTCGGCGGCTGCGTGGAGGCGTCCGTCGCGCAGGACGACGGCGCCACTGCCGGGCATGGTCGCGACCAGCTCGGCAGTGAGGGCCTCGGCGTGCGGTCCAGGAGGCGTGCCGCATCCGTGAGCCAGTCCCGCGCGTGTAGATAGGGCTCGACCTCGCCGGCTGGGATCCCGTCGCGGATCATCAGGGCGAACGCGAAGATCCGCCGGGCCCCGTACCAGACGGCTCCGTCCGGGTCGTCCACGAGACGCTGGGCGCGGCGCAGCGCGGTGCTGAACGCGGCAGTGGGGTCGGCGGGTGTCGGGCCGTGGGAAGGAAGGGCCACGCGCGGCGCGAGGTCGGCCATCCGTTCGAGGGAGGCGAGCGCCGAGTAGCCACCGCTGGAACGACACCGTCCGGTCGACCCGCGGACGCCCGCGCAGTAAGCGGACGCCCGCGCAGTAGCGGCTCGCGCGACACGCGAGACTGATCAGGAATCGAGAAGCGTCCGTCACCGAGCCGCAACTAACGTGACGGCCATGGACATCACCATTCACACGACCTCCCTTCCGCATGACGACCCGGACGCATCCCTGGCCTTCTACCGCGACATCCTCGGCTTCGAGGTCCGCAGCGACGTCGGACAGGGCAAGATGCGCTGGATCACGGTCGGCCCCGTTGATCAGCCCGGCACTTCCATCCTCCTGGCACCGCCGGCCGCCGACCCCGGCATCACCGACGACGAGCGCCGCACCATCGTCGAGATGATGGCCAAGGGCACCTACGGCTGGATCCTGCTGGCCACCCGGGACCTCGACGGCACCTTCGAGCAGCTGGAGGCCCGCGACGCCGAGGTCGTCCAGGAGCCGACCGAGCAGCCGTACGGCGTTCGCGACTGTGCCTTCCGCGATCCCGCGGGCAACCTGATCCGCATCCAAGAGCTGCGCTGAGCCTTGGTAGCGGCTCGGGCCTCGGTGGCCGGCGCTTCCGTGCCTCCTGGGGATGTCGGCCAGCAGGCCTCGTCGTTCTTCGGCCCCAGCATGTACTCAGGTACTTGCGAACAGCGATGAAAGGGTCCTCTCGTGTGTCATGCCGCATGGATGCGCGCACTTACCGCTGCACAGCGTCTGAGCGACCTCGCGCGGCTGCGCCGCGTTCGCGACCGGATCGACCGGCAGTACGCGCAGCCGCTGGACGTCGAGGCGCTCGCCCGCAGCGCGAACATGCCGGCCGGTCACCTCAGCCGCCAGTTCCGGCTCGCCTACGGTGAGTCGCCGTACGGCTACCTGATGACGCGGCGCATCGAGCGCGCGACCGCGTTGCTGCGCCGTGGCGACCTCAGCGTCACCGAGGTCTGCTTCGCGGTCGGCTGCTCGTCGCCGGGCACCTTCAGCGCCCGCTTCACCGAGCTGGTCGGCACGCCGCCCACCGCTTACCAGTGCGGTACGGCGGGCGCTGCGGCGGGGATGCGGTCGCGCGTCACGGAACAGGTGACCAGACCGGTCAGGAATCGAGAAGCACCGGCGACTGAGCCGCAACTAGCGTGACGGACATGACCTCCATCGAATCCGTCACCCTCGAGGTGGCCGACCCCACGGCCGCCAACCGTTTCTACACCGCCTTCGGTTTGGGCACTCAGGTGCGCCTGCGGGCCTCGGAGGTGCCGACGACCGGCTTCCGTGGGTTCGCGCTGTCGCTCACGGTCTCCCAGCCGGCCACCGTCAACGGCTTCATCGACGCCGCCCTCGACGCCGGCGCCACGCCGCTGAAGCCTGCCGCGAAGTCGTTCTGGGGCTACGGCGGCGTCGTACAAGCCCCGGACGGAACGATCTGCAAGGTCGCCACGTCGGCGAAGAAGGACACCGGCCCGGCCACCCGGCAGATCGACGACGTCGTGCTCCTGCTGGGAGTCACGGACGTGGCCGCGAGCAAGCGGTTCTACGTCGACCGCGGCCTCGTCGTGGCGAAGAGCTTCGGCCGCAAGTACGTCGAGTTCGCCACTCAGTCGTCTCCCGTCAAGCTGGCGCTGTACGGGCGCCGTGCCCTCGCCAAGGACGTCGGCGTCCCCGACGACGGCACTGGATCGCACCGGCTCGTGCTGGGCAGCGGTACCGGGTCTTTCACCGACCCGGACGGGTTTGCCTGGGAGGCCGCATCCCTGTGTCATCCCCGGGCTGTTGTCGCAAACGAAACATCACCGGGCCGCTGAGGGGGCGCCCTGAACGGGGACCACGACGCCGCCGCAGCGGAACTCCTCGCGGGGGAGGAAGGAAGGGAGAAGGAGGGGGGACGGATCAGCCCAGGGAAGCAGCCGACGGAACGACCACGCCGTACAGGTCTGCGATCGTCGCGAGCGCACTGCGGTGAATCTGGTCGGCGGTCAGGCCGCCGCCCACCGACGGCAACGGCCGCGTCGCACAGGCATCGGCGACGACCGTGGGACGGTTCCCGCGCAGGAACGCACCTTCCGCGGTGAACGTGACACACATGTGGGTCATGAACCCGGCGATGATGACGTCCTTGTTCCCGGCACCATCCACCAGCTCACCCAGGTTCGTCTCGTGGAACGCGTTGGGCGTGGTCTTCACGACGACCTGCTCGCCCGCGATGGGCGCCACGCGGGGGTGGATCCGGCCGATCTCGGCACGGATGTCGTACGGGGTGTCCTCGCCGCCGTCGTTGATGACGTGGACGACCTTCGCACCCGCTTCCCTGGCCCCGGCCAGCAGCGCGGCGGCAGCGTCGAGTGCGGGTTGCCACCCCTGAAGCTCCATCACGCCGCGGGTGTAGGTGTTCTGGTAGTCGATCAGGATCAGCGTCGCGCCGGCCGGCGAAGCCGGGGTCTGGTCGAATCCGTTGAGTTCCCGCAGAGTTGTCGTAGGCATGCTGCACCTTCGGGTCAGGTATCAAAAGGTCAGGGCCACCGTGTGATGGCGCACCGCCCACGCTACGAACCCACCACGCATGGCAGCAATGTCATGTAACTTGCAGATTCAGACACCGGGTCCGGTGTTGTGCCACCGCCCCCGACCGGACGGACACACCCCTTGAGCAGCCTCAGCCGGTTCATCGTCGTGCTCCTCTTCGACGGCGTCGACCTCCTCGACGTCACCGGCCCTCCGGAAGTGTTCGCACTGCTGCAACGGGAGACCGGCGACGCAGAGGGGTACCACGTGGTTCTGGCCGCCGAAACCATGGACCCCGTCACCACCTCTGCCGGGGTGCGCATCCTCCCCGACATCACCTTCCAGGAAGCATCCACGCGCCGCATTGACACCCTCATGGTTCCCGGCTCGGTCGAGGTCGACGGCAACTGCCGCGTCCACGCCGTCACCGACCCCACCGTGGTCCAATGGGTGAAGGAGCTGGCAGGCAGGGCCAACCGCGTCGCGTCCGTGTGCGTGGGGGCGCACATCCTGGCAGCCGCCGGGCTGCTCGACGGCAAACGCGCCACCACCCACTGGTCCACCGCGCAGCAGCTCGCCGCAGACCACCCGGCGGTCGACGTCGACGCCGACCCCATCTTCATCCGCGACCACAACGTGTGGACCGGAGCCGGTATCACCGCCTGCCTCGACCTGTCACTCGCCCTCGTCGCCGAAGACTTCGGCGAGGCCGTCGCACTGCGCGTCGCCCGGCAGCTCGTCATGTACCTGAAACGCCCCAGCGGGCAGAGCCAGTTCAGCGTCCCGATCGAACCCGTCTCCACCACGCGCCGCATGGCTGACATCCGTCACTACATCACGCAGCACATCGCCGACCGCCTCACCGTCACCGATCTCGCCGAGCACGCCCACGTCAGCGAACGGCAGCTCACCCGCGTCTTCAAGACGGAACTCGGCATGACACCCGCCGCCTACATCGAATCGGCCCGCGTCGAAGTGGCAAGGAACCAGCTCGAATCCACGGACGACACCCTCGAACGTGTCGCATCGGCGTGCGGCTTCAACACACCCGACACCCTGATCCGCGCGTTCCGCCGGAAACTGAACACGACACCGACGGAATACCGCAGCAGGTTCCGGCACTCCCGATAGTCCGCGCCCCGCCCATGCACAACGCCCTCCCGGTACTCGCCGCGAGGGGCCTTCGACGCCCAGTTGGCCATTGGCAGCCCTCAGTTGGTCTCCACCGTGATCGCACTGGACGGCATCGCCGAGTTCATCAGCGTGTTCCACGGCACTCCTTACGGCCGCCTCCCGCTGGAGCACTTGCGCCTCCGCACATCGTGCAGCGATTCCTCGACCGGCCGACGCTGGGCTGATGCCGCGGCTCGCTCGGGTCGTTCCCCCGGCCGGGCAGGAAGGTGCCACTACGTCGACCGGGGTGTGCGCAGGGCAAGGATGGCCATGTCGTCGTGGCCGTCGCTGGGGTGGTGGTCGACAAGGGCCTGGCAGAGCTCGTTCAGGGAGAGGTCGCCGTGAGCGGCCGCGGTTCGGGCGAGGGCGTCGAGGCTCGTGTCGATGGGGTGCTGGGGGTGCTCGATCAGCCCATCGGTGAAGAAGACCAGGGTGGAGCCGGCGGGAAGTGGGTGGGTGTGGTCAGGACGGGGTTGGTCGGCGTCCACTCCTAGGGGGATCCCGGGTTCGGCATACAGGTACTCCGGCCGCCGGCCGGGGGCGATGAGCAGGGGCGGGAGGTGGCCTGCGGCGCTCCAGCGCAGGGTCCAGGCGGAGCCTTCGGGTTCGATGCGGGCCAGGCACGCAGTGGTGACGGGGTTGTCGGTGATGGCGTGCAGAGTGTGATCGAGCTGTGTGAGGACCGCGCTGGGCGGGGTGCGGCGGTCGTAGAGCAGGGCACGCAGCATGTTGCGGGTCTGAGCCATGGCCGCCGCAGCTTTCAGGTCGTGGCCGCCCACGTCGCCGATGACGGCGGCGCACGCCCCGTCCGGGAGCAGAAAGGCGTCGTACCAGTCGCCACCGACCCGTGCGGGGGCGGTCGCCGGCCGGTAGACGGCGGCGCCCTCATACGGTCGAAGGTCGGACAGGGTCGGCAGCAGCAGACGCTGGAACTGCTCGCTGCCCGCCCGCGCTTGCTCGAACAGGCGCGCGTTTTCGATGGCCACTCCTGCCGCCCCGGCAAGCGCAACGACGATGTCCTCGTCGTACGCGTCGAACGGCTCTCCGTCACGCCGGTCGGCCAAGTAGAGGTCTCCGTAGACCTCGCCCCGGACGCTGATCGCCACCCCGAGCAGGCTGCGCATCGGTGGGTGACCGGGCGGAAACCCTGCGGAATGCGGGTGGGAGGCGATCTCCTCGACCCGGAGCGGTTCAGGGCGGCGGATCAGGGCCCCGAGCAGACCCCGTCCGTGCGGAAACTCGACGCCGCTCAGGTCGGCCCGTTCCTGCACGCTCAGCCCCACGGGGATGAAGTGCGCCAGGCCCTCGCCCTGCTCATCGAGGACGCCCAGCGCACCATAGCGAGCCTGGACCAGGTCCATGGCGGCCGTGACGATCCGGTCGAGCACCACTGGAAGCTCCAACTCCCGGCTGACTGCCATGACCGCGTCCAGCAGTGCCTGCAGCCGGTCCCTGGTCCGGGCCAGCCTCCGGAGCTGCGCGGAGATCTCGTCGAGCTGACCGTCCAGGAAGTGAGGCAGGTCGGCAATGTTCGGAGGTTTCGGTTGTTCAGGTTCCATGGGTTCTCCCGATGCCCCGCACAAGCCGTCCTACCTCGCGGGCGTGCATTACTCAACCTCACCCGGGCGGACCTCCGGCTCGCCGACCCGCGGATGCAGCCCATTGGTCTTCGCGTGCTGCCGCATCACCTCGAGCGGGTCCGGGCCCGCACCATGCCGGTCTCCCGGGCCAAGCCCTCGACACCGATCCCCTCGGGATGCTGCTCCAGCACTCGCGATCGTCCCCGCGCACACCTCGGCCTCCTCGAACGGCCGACGCTCGTACTGCTCGCCTCCTTCCGGGGCGTAAGGAGAAGGCTTCCCCATGCGGTTGGTACCTGAGACGTCCGCAGCTCAGTCCTTCGGGTACGTGCCCGGTGTGTGGCCGAAGGTGCGGCGGAAGACATCGATGAACGCGCTGGCGGACGACCAGCCGCACAGGTGCGCGACCGCGGTGACCGGCGTGTTCTCGGCCAGCAGGACCAGCGCGTGGTGGAGCCGCAACTGGGTGCGCCACTGGGGGAACGTCATGCCGAGGTCGCTGCGGAACAGCCGGGACAGGGTACGGTCGCTCGCCCCGACCTCACGGCCCAGTTCGGCGAGGGTGCGGCTGTCCGCCGGATCGGTGCGCAGGATGTCGCACAGCGTTCGCAGCAGGGGGGCGGTGGGTGTGGGCAGGTGCAGGGGCTCCTGGGGCGAGGCCCGCAGCTGGTCGAGCAGCACCGCGCGCAGGCGGGCCCGCTCGGGACTGTCGTCGCCCGGTGGGCGGGTGTAGGCGACGATCAGTTCGCGCAGCAGCGGACCCACGGCGAGCACCGTCGGCGTCTCCAGGCCGAGTGGGTTCTCGGTAGCGGGCAAACCCACCAGGTGCAGCTGGAGTTCGCCGTGGGCCTGGTGGGCATGCACGGTGCCGGCGGGTACCCAGATGGCTCGGGTCCCCGGGGCGACCCAGGAGCCTGCGCTGGTGGTGACGGCCAGCACTCCGCGGCCGGCGTAGACGATCTGGTGGTCATCGTGCCGGTGGGCGTCTATCGCGGCGCCGGGCGCCAGTCGCTGGGTTCGGGTCGGGGCGACCGACTCGTGGCGGATTTCCGTCATCGCCCGGCAGTTTATTGGAAGTGCGACACAGTGCCCAGTACCGATCATGACGGGGTGCGAAGGAATTCATCGATCACCCTGCTGTCCCTCGGGCACGCGTGCGTCGACGTCTACCAGGGCGCCGTGGCGTCCCTGGTGCCGTTCTTCGTCGCCGAGCGGGCCTACAGCTATGCCGCCGTCTCGGGCATCGTGCTCGCCGCCTCCCTGCTGTCGTCGGTGGCACAACCGGTGTTCGGTGCGCTCACCGACCGCTGGGCGATGCCCTGGCTGCTGCCGGTCAGCACCCTGCTGGGCGGCCTAGGTATCGCGATGAGCGGGGTGAGCGGCTCCTACGCGGCGACCCTCGCGTTCGTGGCGGTGTCCGGGGTGGGCGTGGCGGCCTATCACCCCGAGTCCGCCCGGGTGGCCCGGCTTGCCGGCCGGGGCAGCCACCGCGCGATGGGCTGGTTCTCGCTGGGTGGAAACCTCGGCTTCGCGGCGGCCCCGCTCATGGTCGCCGCCGTTGTCTCTCTCGGCGGTCTGCGCTTGACGCCGCTCCTGGTGCTGCCGGCGCTCGTCGGCTCCGTGCTGTGTCTGCCCGTGTTGCGGGTGCTGGCGCAGCGTCAGTCCTCCGGGAGGGGTACGACCGTGGCGGTCGGGGCCGACGACCCGGCGTCGTTCGTGAAGCTGTCGCTGGCCGTGGTGTGCCGGTCGATCGTCTTCATCGGCCTGAGCACCTTCATCTCGCTCTACGCCACCGAGCGCATGGGCGGCAGCACGGCGGCGGGCACCGCGGCGCTGTTCGTGCTGTTCCTCGGCGGCGCGGTGGGCTCCGTGCTGGGTGGCGCGCTGGCCGATCGTTGGGACCGGGTCACCGTCGCGCGCTGGTCGTACCTGCTCACGGTCGGACCAGTCGCGGGCCTGATCTTCGTACCGAGCCCGGCGTTGTATCTGTTCGTGGCGCTGACGTCGGTCGGCCTGTACGTCCCGTTCTCGCTGCAGGTCACGCTCGGGCAGGACTACCTGCCCTCCCGCGTCGGCACCGCCAGTGGCATCACGCTCGGTCTGACCGTCAGCATCGGCGGTCTGGCGAGCCCTCTCATCGGCGGCGTCGCCGACGCGACATCCCTGCAAACCGCCCTGGCACCACTGATCCTGCTGCCAGTCCTGAACTGGCTGCTGTTCCGCACCCTGCCCGAACCCGCCGTGCCGCAGCCCGGGCCCGCGGCTCATCCGAAGGGAGACGACTCGGCAAGCCGTACCATCCCCGCATGAACGTCGATGTCCCCGCCGAAGACCTCAAGGTCGGCGATCGCCTGGAACGCTCGACTCAGTACGGCACCGAGGTCCTGTCGCTGATCGCAGTGGAGCCGCGCGTGCACGGCATCAAGTTCACCGCCATCAACCTCGGGGGCAGACGGGTTTCCTTCGGCATGAGGTACGGGGAAACGGCGAGGCGCGTGTGTCCGTGATCCGCGAATCTGCTTCGACACGCCGTCGCATCAGAGCGCAGGGAACTGCCGCTCCACGCCGATGGTCCCCGCAACGGCGCCCCAGATGGCGTTCTGCGCGGTGTCCAGCGTTACCTTGGGGTCCGTCAGCATCAGACGGATCCCGAATCCGTCGCACAGCGCGAGCAGCAGGGTGCTCGTCTCATCGACGTCGCACTGGGCGAATTCCCCGGAGTCGACGCCCCTCCGTAGGGCATTGCCGACCCACTCGTGCAGTTGCTCGTACAGGTCGACGGCGAGGTGTCGCGCCGTGTCGTCGCGCAGCGCGCGCACCCAGAGTTCCTGCCACAGCCGCCAGTCCTGCCGGAGTTCCGGGTCCGTGGGGAGCAGGGCCCGCAGGATGCGGGCCAGGATCACCGCGGCGGACACCGAATCGGCGTCCCGTTCGAGTTCCGTGCCGGTCTGCGCGAAGGAGTACGTCATCGCCTCGGCGAACAGCTTTTCGCGGGTCTCGAAGTGGTAGTGCAGCAGAGCGGTGGACACGCCCGCGTGCTCCGCGACCATCCGCATACGGATTCTCTCGAAGCCGACCTCGGCGATCACCTCGCACGCGGCGGAGAGGATCCGCTCACGCGTCTCGCGTGTGCGTTCGGCCTTGGTCACGTGGGTGCTCCCTGGTCTGGTAGGTGCCGGCGCGGTCCGTGGGACGTCGCGTCCCGCACTGTTCCATCTTCGCGTATCCCTGTCGGCTCCGGGCCCCGGTCCGCTCGGACGCCGGAAGCCGAGCCCCGGTACGGTGCGGCGGCTCATCGGTGGGTGTGAAAGCCCCGGCCCGACTTCCGGCCGAGCAGGCCCGCATCAACCATGCGTGCCAGCAGTGGTGGCGGGGCGTACAGCGGCTCTCGGAACTCCTCGTACATCGATTCCGCGATGGCCTGGACGGTGTCCAGCCCGATGAGATCGGTGAGCGCGAGCGGGCCGAGCGGATGCGCACAGCCGAGGACCATGCCTCTGTCGACGTCCTCGACCGACGCCACGCCGGTCTCGACCATCCGGACCGCTGCCAGCAGATACGGCACCAGCAGCGCGTTCACGACGAACCCGGCCCGGTCCCGGGCGCGGACGACCTGCTTGCCGAGGGTTACCGACGCGAACGCCTCTGCCCGCGCCGCGGTGACGTCACCTGTCAGCAGGGACGGCACCAGTTCGACCAAGGGAAGGACCGGTACGGGGTTGAAGAAGTGCAGTCCCACCACCTGCTCAGGTCGCGAGGTGGCCGCCGCCAGGCGAATGACCGGGATGGACGACGTATTGGTCGCGAGGATCGCATCGCGGCCCGCCACGGTCTTGTCGAGCCGCTCGAAGACCTCCAGCTTCGCCCGCTCGTGTTCGGACACGGCCTCCACCACCAGATCACGGTCGGCCATGCCGTCCATGTCCGCAGTCAGCGTGATCCGCCCCAGTGCGGCGTCCCGTTCCTCGGAGGTCAACTTCCCCGCGGCCGCCGCACGGTCCAGCGACGACGTGATGCGGAGCCGGCCCGCCACCGCGGCACTCTCACCGGCCTCGACCACCACCACGTCCAGGCCTGCCCGGGCACACACCTCGGCGATACCGGATCCCATCAGGCCGCAGCCCACGACCCCGATCCGCTCGACATCCGTCATCGGTACTCCGTACGTTGCTCGGCGGCCCGGGCGGGCGGGCCGGTCGTGGCTGACGAGTGCGTGCCGGCCGGGACACACAGGGGTGAGCCGTCCGGCTGCCCGGAGCCGTCCGGCTGTCCGTGGCCGCCCAGCAGAGGCGGGTCCGGGTCCGGGCGGCGTACACCCGGACCCGGGACGAGGCGGCTCCCTCTAGCCGGCGGAGGGCATCTGCAGGACGTCCGTGCCGCGTTTGACGAGTTCGTTGGCGATGATCAGGCGCTGGATCTCGGAGGTGCCTTCCCAGATGCGGTCGACGCGCAGCTCTCGGTAGAGGCGTTCGACGGGGTAGGAGCGGTCGTAGCCGCGGCCGCCGAAGATCTGCACGCACCGGTCGATGACCCGCCCGGACGCCTCGCTCGCCGACAACTTGGCGATGGCCGCCTTGGCGTGGAGGGTCTTGCGGTCGGACAGTCCCGCGTCCACCTCCCAGGCGACCTGGTGGGTGTAGGCGCGGTTGACGGCGATGTCGACGGCGCAGTCGGCGAGCATGCCCTGGACGAGCTGGAAGCCGGCGATGGGCGAGCCGAACTGGCGGCGCTCGACGGCCCAGTCACGGGCCAGTTCCAGCGCTCGCTCGGCCGCTCCGACCGTGCGCGCCGCGATCATCAGACGCTCCTCGGTGAACCAGGAGCGCGTGATGTCGTAGCCGTTCCCGATACCGCCGAGCACCGCGTCATCCGGGACACGGACGTCCGTGAACGTGAATTCGGGGTGCTCGTAGACGAAGGTGTGCATGAAGCGCGGCACCCGGGTCATCTCGATTCCCGGGGTGTCCTTGTCCACGAGGAACAGGGTCGGCGCGCGATCCTCACCGGCCGCGGCCAGCACGATCATGAAATCGGCGTGGTCCCCGACCGTGACGAACCACTTCTCGCCGTTCAGCACCCAGCCGTCCGCGCTGCGCGTCGCGGTCGTCCTGATGCTCTGCGGGTCGGACCCGGCCTCGGGCTCGGTGACCGCGTAGCAGTCGCGACGCCGGCCCCGGATGACCGGGACGAGGTAGCGCTCGCGCTGCTCGGGGGTGCAGAAGCGCAGAGCGTTCGCGGGGCGCCAGACCATGTCCCACAGGGCGCCCGTCAGCCGCCCCAGCTCCTCCTGGACGACGGCCTGTTCCAGGATCGTCAGTCCGGCGCCGCCCCACTCCTCCGGCATGTTGACGGCCTGGAGTCCGCTTGCCAGCACGGCGTCGCGGATGTCCGCGTGCGCCTGTGACCGCAGGCCGTTGTTCTCCTCGCAGTCGAGCTCGTACTTCATGATGAACTCGGTGAGCCCACGAGCGGAGTCCTTGAGCTCCTCGTGACGGGCGGTGAGACGGAAGTCCATGTCAGTCCTTGGGTGTCGTGTGGCCGGGCCGGGGGAGTGTCAGGAGGCGGGCAGCGCGAGTGCCCGAGTGCCGCGTTTGATGAGTTCGTTGGCGATGATCAGGCGCTGGATCTCGGAGGTGCCTTCCCAGATGCGGTCGACGCGCAGCTCTCGGTAGAGGCGTTCGACGGGATAGGAGCGGTCGTAGCCGCGGCCGCCGAAGATCTGCACGCACCGGTCGATGACCCGGCCCGCCGCCTCGCTCGCTGCGAGCTTCGCCGTCGACGCCTTCGCGTGCAGCGCCTTGCGGTCGGTGTTGGGCTGATCGGCCTCCCAGGCGACCTGGTGGGCGTAGGCGCGGTTGACGGCGATGTCGACGGCGCAGTCGGCGAGCATGCCCTGGACGAGCTGGAAGTCGGCGATGGGCGAGCCGAACTGGCGGCGCTCGACGGCCCAGTCGCGGGCCAGTTCCAGCGCTCGCTCGGCGGCTCCGACCGTGCGCGCCGCGATCATCAGACGTTCGTCGGTGAACCACTCCTTCGTCAGTTCGTAGCCGTCTCCGACATTCCCGAGCACGTCTTCGTCGGGAACGAACACATCGGTGAACGTGAACTCGGGATGCCCGTTCACCGCCGAGTGCATGAACCGCGGCACCCGGGTCATCTCCAGCCCTTGCGCCTGCTTGTCGACGAAGAAGAGGGTGGGCGCCCGCTCCGGGCCGGCGTCGGCCTGCACCAGCAGGAAGTCGGCGATGTCGCCGCAGGTCACGAACCACTTCTCGCCGTTCAGCAGCCAGCCGCCGTCCGTGCGGGTCGCGGTGCTCGTACCGGAGGTGGGGTCCGAGCCCGCGCCCGGTTCCGTCACCGCGAAGGCGTCGAAGCGCTCGCCGCGGATGACGGGCAGCAGGTACTTCTCGCGCTGCGCCTCATCGGCGTGGGCCAGGACGTTGGCGGGACGCCACGGGATGTCCCAGAGGCAGTTGGTGACCTTCCCGAACTCCTCCTCGACGATGACCTGGTCGAGCAGCGACAGACCGGCCCCGCCCCATTCGGTGGGCATGTTGATGGCGTACACACCGGCGTCGATGGCGGCTCGGGTCAGCTCGCGCACGGTGTCGGCGGGCAGTGGACCGCCGGCCTCCTCGGACTGGTTCTCGTACTCCATCAGGAGCCTGGTGTACGCGGCGGCCCGGCCCTTGAGGGCGGCCTGCTCGGGTGTGTAGCGGAAGTCCATGGTGTGCTCCGGGCCTTTCGGTCGGGACGGGGAGTGGGAGGTGGTACGGGGGCAGGGTGCGGCGCGGTGCGGGACGGGGCGGAGCTGTCAGGCCAGTACGGCGCGGGAATCCAGGGCGAGCACGCCGTCCGGGCGGACCAGAAGTGGATTGACCTCGAGTTCGGCGATCTCCGGATGGGCCGCGGCGACGGTGGTGATCCGCTCGATGACGTCCGCGGCGGCGGCCACATCCACGGCGGGCCGTCCGCGGACACCCGACAGCAGCGCGGCCGTCCGCAGGCCGCGCAGCAGCTCCGCGGCACGCGCGGCCGGGAGGGGCGCCAGGGCGAAGGCGACGTCGTGCAGCGCCTCGGTCAGTACGCCGCCGAGACCGACCATGGCGACCGGACCGAACCTCGGGTCGCGGTTGACGCCGACGATCAGCTCGATGCCGTCGCTGAGATCCGCCATCGCCTCGACCGAGTAGGACGGCGCGCCGAGCCTGCTGTGCATCTCCCGGTACGCGGCCAGCAGTGCCTGCCGGTCGGCGAGCCGCAGGGCGACCCCGCCCGCGTCGGACTTGTGCAGGACGTGCAGGGCCTTGAGAACGTACGGTCCGGCGAACGCGTCCGCCGCGGCGAGGAGTCCGGACTCGGAGGTGATCGCGCGGGCCTGCGGGAACGGCACGCCGGCGGCAGCCAGGAGGCCCCGTATCCCGTGGTACCCGGCGTCGCGCAGCGGCGCGGCGGCCGGAGGCAGCGGGGAGATCCCCGGCGCCCCGCCCGCGCCTGGCACGGCCATCGCGGCCAGTGCGCGGGCGGCGTCCTCGGTCGCCGAGAACACCGGGATGCCCGCCCCGGCCAGGGTGCGGCAGCTCGGCGACTGCGGATACATCGACTGCACGACCAGCGGCTTCGGCGTGGTCCGCCAATGGGCGACGATCTCCCGCGCGGCCGCGGCCTCGCCCTCGGCGAGGGTGGCTCCGCCGCCGCCGAGACCGCTGCCGGAGGCCGCGTAGCCCCCGAAGTAGCCCGTCATCAGTACGGCGTCGACTTCGTCCGTCGTGAGCAGTCCGCCGACCGTGTCCGCGTACGACCGGGGACTCTGCTCGCCCATCCCGGCCAGGTCCACCGGGTTGGCGACCGCGGACTGCTCCCACAGGACCGCCCGCAGCCGGTCCTGTGCCTCGGCGCCGAGTTCGGGTACGTCGAGACCGGCGGCCTCCGCCGCGTCGGCGGCGATCACACCATGCCCACCGCCGTCCGTGAAGACGGCGGTACGCCGTCCCCGGGCGCGTGACCCCGCGCTTCGTGCGGCGAGTACGACGGCCAGCTCGCGCTGCGTGGCCACCAGCGCCACGCCGGCGTCCCGGCAGGCGGCGGCCACCACATCCGCGGACGTGGTGAGCGCGCCGGTGTGGGACTGGGCGCTGCGGGCGGAGGCGGTGCCGCGGCCCCCGGTCAGCAGGACGACAGGCTTGCCCGCCGCCGCGGCGGCCCGGGCGAACGCACGGCCGTCGCCGAAGTCCTCGGCGTACACGGCGATCGCGGAGGTGGCCTCGTGCCGTGAGCAGTCCTCGACGAGGTCGACCAGGGTGACGTCGGCCTGGTTGCCGAGCGAGACGAACCGGGAGAAGCCGAGGCCGTGCGGCGCCATGCGGAGCTGGAGTTCGAGGGCCAGATTGCCGCTCTGGCTCAGCAGCGCGACACCGCCGTCCGTGAAGGTGTCCGAGGCGAGATACAGCTCGGTCGTATTGTCGGCGATACCGAGGCAGTTGGGGCCGACCAGCACCGCGCCCGCCTCCCGCACCCGCGCTGCGACCGCCCGCTGGCGGGCGAGCCCGGCCGTGCCGGCCTCGGCGAAGCCGGCGGTGATACCGACGATGGCGCGGGCTCCGCAGGCCAGGGCGTCGTCGACGGCGGTCTCGAACCCGGCGCCGGGCACGGAGATCACCACCAGTTCGACGGGTTCCCCGATCTCGCCGAGACTTGTTGCCGCACGGCGGCCGAGGACCGTCCCGCCGCGGCGGTTGACGAGGTGCACGGGCCGCCGTTCGGGGGCGCGCAGCGCCTGGGCGGCCACCGCGTGACCGTACTTGGCCGGGTCGTCGCTGGCGCCGACGACGGCGACGGACTTGGGGTTGAACAGCGCCGTCAGGTCACGCCCCATGTCACTTCTCCAGCCGGAGTGCGGAGTTGGGGCAGCTCTCGGCGCAGGCGCGCGCGGCCTCCTCCTCGCCGGGCGGTACGTCGACGGCGAGCACCGCCGCATAGCCCCATTCGTCGAGTCCGACCAGATCGGGGGCGTGCTCCTGGCAGAGCCCGTAGCCCTGGCAGCGAGTCGAGTCGAGAAAGAGTTTCACGGTGGTCCTTTCAGCGAGGGCACGCGCGGGGAGCCGAGCGGGTGGGGGAGGCGGGCGGGTCGTCGGCGACACGCGGCACGTGCACGACGAGCCGGTGACCGCCGGTCGGGGGTGCGGTGGCGCAGGCCGGGCACGCCGCCTCGACGTGGCCGCGCACGAGGCCGGAGAACGCGGTGAGAAGGCTGCCCGCCGTACTCGCGGCGGCGTCGAGCAGCCCGCACGCGCCGCGTCCGGGCAGCCCGGACGACCAGCGCTCCAGCCGTTCGGCGGTGTCGGTGGCCGCGGTGCCGGTGGTCAGCCGCCGCAGCGAATCCCGTATGGCGGCCGTGCCCGAGACGCACACGCCGCACTGGCGGGCGCTCTCGGCCGCGAGATGGTCCACGGCGTCGGAGGCGACGGCGACGGGGCACTCGCCCGGCCGGAGGAAGCGGATCGCACCGCAGCCCAGCGCCGTGCCCGCCCCGGCCAGTGCGCCGTGGTCGAGCGGGAGGTCCAGCGAGCCCGGTCCGATCAGCCCGCCGAACAATCCGCCCATGAGCGCGGCGGTCGCGTCGTCGCTGCCCTGTGCTGCGGCGAGCCGGCGCAGGGTGGTGCCGTAGGGGGCCTCCGTGAGCAGTGCCGTGCCGGTGTCGGAGGACAGGCTGAGCAGTGTGCTGCGGGCGATGTCGTGGCGCCGTTCCGGGTGGGCGGCGATGAGAGCGATCCGGGCGAGCGTCTCGACGTTGGAGACCAGGGTCGGCCGGTCGGCCACGCCGCGCTCGAACGGGCGCGGCGGCTTGGCGGACGGCAGGGCGGGCCCGCCGTTGATGCGCCGTACCGCAGCGGTCTCCTCGCCCGCCACATAGGTGTGACCGGTTTCGATCACCTCGACCGGCAGCGGTGCGGGACGCTCGGCCAGGGCACGGCGGACGCGTGCGGCCGCGTAGGGGTCGGACAGATAGACGTAGCCCTGTGCGGCCCCGGTGACCGCGGCGGCGCGGGCGAGTCCGTCCAGTACGAGGTGCGGCCTGGCCCGCAGCAGCCAGCGGTCCTTGACCGAACCCGGCTCGCCCTCCTCGCCGTTCGCCACGACGACGGGCACGCCGCCCCCGTCCCGGACGGCCGCCAGCTTCACGGCGGCCGGGAATCCCGCACCGCCGCGGCCGAGCAGCCCGGCGTCGGCAATCCGTTCCAGCAGTTCTGCCGGCCCGGCCGTCTCCCGGTAACCGCCTGCGTCGAGGTACGCCTCGGCGCTCTCCGCGACGTCCGGCGCAGGGCCGAGCACGGTGCCGGGTCCGCCGGGCACGAGGGTCCGGATGCGGGTGGCGGCCGCTGCCGTCGCCACACCCCCGATCACGTTCGCGTCCGCACGCCGGCTCGCCGCCGGCTCTCGGGTGGCGGGGGCCCGGTGGCCCGTGGCGGCTCCGGCCGTCCGGGCCGCTCGCCGCCGTCCGGCCGTGCCGGCCTCCGTTTCCCTGACGGGCCGGGCTCCCGGCCTCGGGTCCGAGGTCATCCCCGGTCTCCTTCCGCCGCAGGTGCCGACTCCTGGTCGCCCGTACGCCCGGCCGTGCCGGCGCGCAGGGCCCGTAGCGCCATCTCCAGCGCTCTGCGGTCGGGCGCTGTCCGTTCGTAGCCGGGACCGGGCAGCCCGATGAGCATCCGGTGGTGGTCCAGGACGACCTCGCCCGCCACCAGCGCGGCACGGCGGTCTCCTGGCGCGGAGCCGTCGGCGACCGCCGTGACCAGGTCGGTGACCTCGGCGAGATAGCGCAGCCAGCTGCGTTCGCTGCCGTGCAGGATCAGCCGCTCCAGCCGCCGCCGCTCGGCGGCGGCCGGCTCGGGGCGCGTCGCGGCTGCGTCCCGCGCACGGGTGCGCAGGGCAGCGACGGCTGGCGGCAGCTCCCGTTCCGGTTCGGGTGTCAGCCCGAGCCAGACGAGACTCCGACGACCGCTCATGCGTGCCTCCGGTGAGGGGGTGGGGATCCGTCATGGCGCGACCGGACGGTCGGGGAGCCGAGGTGCCTGGGGGAGCCGAGGTGCGGTGGACACCGTGTCCCTGGCCCGGGCAGGGGACGGGGCGCCATGAGACGGGGGATTCAGCGGTACGGGACCGGACGGCGGGCCGGCCGGGAAGGCGACGGCATCCGGTTCGCGAGAAAGGTCCGCGATCGCCGGGGAGCGGCGATGAGGACTACGCTAACTAATCAATTAGTCAGGCTGCAAGTCTTGACAGTACGGAAACCCGTCAGCAATCTGACTGACCAATTAGTCAGCGCGGTCTCCGGTGCATCTCCCGCATTCGCCGGGCCCCGCCGACCGCCCCTGGGCCGCCTCACTACCGATCGCCGCCTGCGCGGCATGGAGGAACCAGCCGATGCAGCCCGAAACCGAAGCCCCCACGGCCCCCACGGCGCCACTGAAGCAGGACCGCCCCGCGGGCCTCACCGGCTCCGCGGATGCCGACCGGCGCAGCACCGGTCAGGACGGAGCGGGCCTGGAGGCCCCGAGCCGGGCGCTGTCCGCCCACTACTACACCGACCCGGACACGGCGACCGCGGAGACCCGGCACCTCTTCGCCAGGTCCTGGCAGCTCGTCTGCCACGAATCCGACCTCCCCGGCCCCGGTGCCCGGCTCGCCGCCACGGTCGCCGGCCGCGAGGTGCTGGTCGTCCGCACCGAGGACGGCGCCCTCGCCGCCCATCTCAACATCTGCCGGCACCGTGGCACCCGGCTGGTCACCGGGCCCGAACCGTCCGGCAAGGCCATCCGGTGCCCGTACCACGGCTGGACGTACAAACTCGACGGGCGCCTGGTCGGAGCCCCCGAGGCGCGGCAGATCCCGTGCCTGGACAAGCCGAAGCTGGGACTGTTCTCCGTCCGCGTGGAGTCGTTCCTCGGCTTCGTGTTCGTCAACCTCGACCAGGACGCCGTACCCCTCGGCGAGCAGTGTGCCGGGCTGGCCGAGGCGGTCGGCCACTACGCCGGGGCCGATCTGGTGCCCCTCGGCCGCAGTCGTATCCATGACCTGGACGCCGCGGAGGTGCAGCACGCCAATTGGAAGGTCGCCGTCGACAACTACCTCGAGGGCTATCACGTACCCGTCGCCCATCCGGGCCTGATGCGCCTGCTCGACTACCAGGCCTACACCTGCGAGATCCACGAGGCGTACACGCTGTTCGCCTCACCTCTGCGCGACAAACCGTCCTCGAACTGGGCCGAGCGCCTCTACCAGCGCATCGCGGCACCCATGCCCGGCCTGACCGAGGCCGATCGGAGGGTCTGGCGGTACGCCGTGATCTATCCGAACACACTCATCGACTTCTACCCCGACCATGTGCTTGCCTGGACCGCGATCCCGACGGCGGTGGACCGCGTGGCCGTACCCGGAGCGTTCTACACGCGCCGTGGCACCGGGCTGCGCACCAAGCTCGCCCGGCGGCTGAACATCCACATCGGCTGGATCACCAACGACGAGGACGCCGAACTGGTGGCCCGTGTGCAGAAGGGACTCTCCACCCCGGGCTTCGAGCCGGGACCCCTGTCCCGCCGCGAAGCCGCGGTCGGCTGGTTCGCCGACCGCATCCGCGCCGACCTCGACGGCGCGGCGCCCTGAGCCTGACGCCCCACGGCCGCACGAGCGGCACTGAGCCGAATCCGCCCTACGGCCGGCGTGGAGCATGAACCGCCAAGGCCACCCCCTGACGAGCACGCAGGCGGTCCCCCCGAACCGACCCGCGGCTCCCTGGCCCCCCACGTGCACCCATGCCAGGACCACCCCGCCCGCACCAGGTGTCCGTTGCCCGCACGGACCCTACGGAGAGGACCACGGATGTCCCCCGACGCATTTCCCCAGTCCCGCCGCTCCTTCCTGCGCACCGGCTCCGCCGCGGTCGCCGGTCTCGGCCTGACCGCCGCCGGCTGCGGATTCTCCTCGTCCGGCCCTGCCGCCGAGAAGGCCGACGAGAAGCCCATCGACGTCAAGGTCGACGGTGACCTCGTCTACTTCAACTGGGCCGACTTCGTCGACCCGGCCGTCTTCGAGGGATTCGAGAAGGAGTACGGAGTCAAGGTCATCCAGTCGAACTTCGACTCGATGGAAGGCATGGCCGCCAAGCTCAACGCCGGCAATCGCTACGACATCATCTTCCCCACCGCGAAATGGGCCCAGCGGCTGGCGGAAGGAAACCGGCTGCGCCCCATCGACCACCACCGGCTGAAGAACGCCGACGCCGTCTTCAGCCACTACGACTACTTCGCCGACCCCTGGTACGACCCCGGTGCCCGGCACACCGTCCCGTTCACCATGTACAAGACAGGGATCGGCTGGCGGAAGGACAAGATCGGCAGCGACCTGTCCGGCTCCTGGGACGATCTGTGGAACGCCCGGGCCAAGAGCAAGGTGTTCCTCCTCGACGACCGCGACGAAGTCCTGGGCATGGCAGCGCTCAAGCTCGGACTCGACGTCTCCACGAGCGCCGAGGGTGAGCTGGGCCGCATCACCGACTCCCTGCGCTCCCTGCGGCCCCATCTGCGCGGCTTCTCGAGCGACAGCTACAACAACCTGCTCACCGGCAACGCGGCCATGACCCAGGCCTGGAGCGGCGACATGGCCGCCATGCTCAACCAGGCGAAAGACCCCTCGATCTTCGGCTTCGAAGTGGCGAAGGAAGGGGCCCCGGTCAACTCGGACTGCTATGCCATCCCCTCCGACGCCCGCCACCCCGGCACAGCGATGCTCTTCATCGACTACATGCTCCGCCCGGAGAACGTGAAGAAGAACATCGAGTACATCGGCTATCCGATGCCGGTCGCCGGCACGGAGGACACCTACGCCGCGCTCGTGGAGCCGTTCCCCGAGTGCCAGGTCTCCAGCGCCGACCTCAAGGACGAGCTCTACTTCCGCAACGTCACCCCGAAGGGCGAACGGGCCCGCGACACCGCCTGGACCCGCGTGAAGGCCGGCTGACGACATGCGACGACGCACAGATCACGCCCTGACCCGGCCCCGCAGACGCCCGTCCGCGGGCGGCAACCGGCTGTGGGCCTGGCTCATGGTCCCGGGCACCCTCTGGATGTCCGCTTTCCTGATCGCCTCCCTCGTCCTGGTGGCCGCACTGGCGCTCGGTACCACCGACCCCCTCGGCAATCCGCAGTTCGGACTCAACTTCGAGAACATCACGGCACTGGCCGAACCCGCCTACCGGGCGGTGCTGCTGCGCTCCCTCGGCTACGCACTGATCACCTGCGTCATCTGCCTGGCCGTGGCCTACCCCGTCGCCTACGCCATCGCCCTGCACGGCGGACGCTTCAAGAACTTCCTGATCGCCGCCATCGTCGTCCCGTTCTTCGCGAACTACCTGGTCCGGATGTACGGCTGGTCCGTCGTCCTGTCCGACGACGGCCCCCTGCTGAAGGCACTGCGCGCCATCGGGCTCGCCGACAGCGCCACGAAGATTCTGCAGTCCGGCGTGGGTGTCATCGCCGGACTGGTCTACGGCTTCGTCGTGTTCATGATCATCCCGCTGTACGCGGCCCTGGAGCGTATGGACGTCTCGCTGATCGAGGCAGGCCGCGACCTCTACGGAGGCCCCCTGCGGACCTTCTTCTTCGTCACCCTGCCGGCCACCCGGCAGGGAGCGGCAGCCGGCTGCGTCCTTGTCTTCCTGCCCGCGATGGGCGACTTCGTGAGTGCCCAGCTGATGGGAGGCCCCGACCAGATCATGATCGGCAACCTGATCCAGGACAAGTTCTTCCAGGGCCAGAACTGGCCGCTCGGCTCGGCACTCACCATGCTCATGATGGCGGTCCTGTTCCTCGGGATGGCCGGCTACCTCCGCCGGGCCCGCAAGGACGAAGCGGAGGCGACGCGATGACTCTCCGCCCGGCACTCAAACCGCAACGCCGCCCGGCCCTCCGTCCGGTCCGCGCCGTGGATACGCGCGTGGGAAGGAGCCCGGCCGCCGGCACGTCCCGCCTCCGCAGGCGCCGCCGCGGCACCGACCGCAAGCCCCGCTTCGCCTTCGCCGTCACGGCCGCGTTCTTCGCGCTCCTCTACCTCCCCATCGGCGTCGTCGTCCTCTTCTCCTTCAACTCCCAGAAGTCCCTCACCGTATTCAAGGACTTCAGCCTCCGCTGGTACTCGGCCTTCCTCAAGGACGATGTCCTGCTCGACTCACTCGGCATGAGCCTTCGTGTGTCGCTGGTCGCCATGGCCGGTTCGCTGGTCCTCGGCGTGGCCCTGGCACTCGGCCTGGTCCGCTGTCGCAGCCGCCTGGGCTCCCTGGCCGGCCTGATCATGCTCGTCCCCCTGATCACCCCTGAGATCGTCACAGGGGTCGCGGCCATGCTGCTCTTCAAGGGCATGGGCATCACGCTGTCCACCGGAACCGTCATGCTCGCGGAGATCACCTTCTCCATCTCCTACGTGACGGTCATCCTCCGGTCCCGGATCGCCGCCCTCAACCCCGAGGCCGAAGAAGCCGCGATGGACCTCGGAGCCAGCCGCTGGCAGGCGCTGCGCCTGGTCACCCTGCCCGCGCTGCTCCCCAGCATCCTCGCCTCCGCCGTACTCGTCTTCGCCCTCGTCTTCGACGACTTCGTCCTCGCCTACTTCACCACCGGCGTCGATCCGCAGCCGTTGTCCGTCCGCATCTACTCCGCCATCCGGTTCGGCGTACAGCCCACGATCAACGCCGTCGGCACCCTGATGCTCGCCGGATCCATCGGCCTCATCGCCCTGGCCCTGTTCATCCCGCGCCTGTTCGGCCGTCGCGGCGGCCTCGACCTCCTCTCCGGGAAGTGACACCCGTGACCACGACGACCACCACGGCCGCCATGGCGGCGACGCACACCGAACCCGCGGTCCGGCTCGACGCGATAAGCAAGAGCTACGGCGACTCCTTCGCCGTCCGCGACCTCACCCTGGACATCGCGCCGGGCGAGTTCTTCTCCCTCCTCGGCCCCTCCGGCTGCGGGAAGACCACCTCGCTGCGGATGATCGGCGGATTCACCGACCCCACCGACGGCACCATCCTGCTCAACGGCGAGGACGTCACCGCCCTGCCTCCCAACAAGCGCAACGTCAACACCGTCTTCCAGAGCTACGCCCTCTTCGACCACCTGTCGGTCGCCGACAACGTGGCCTTCGGCCTCAAACGCGCAGGCGTCGGCCGCGCCGAGATCCGCGAACGCGTCGCCACCACGCTCGAACGCTGCCGGCTCGACGGATTCGCCGACCGCAAGCCCCGCACCCTCTCCGGCGGCCAGCGCCAGCGTGTCGCCCTGGCCCGAGCGCTCGTCAACCGCCCCCAGGTGCTGCTCCTCGACGAGCCGCTCGCCGCGCTCGACCTCAAGCTCCGCCGCCACATGCAGGTCGAACTCAAGCAGATCCAGCGAGAGATCGGCATCACGTTCGTCTTCGTCACCCACGACCAGGACGAGGCCCTCACCATGTCGGACCGCATCGCGGTGATGAACGAGGGCCGCGTCGAGCAGTGCGGCACCCCCGAGGACGTGTACGAGCACCCGGCCAACCGGTTCGTCGCCTCCTTCATGGGCACCTCCAACCTCGTGCCCGGCACCTACCGCTCCGGCCAGGTCACCCTCGACGACGGGCCCTCCCTTCCCGTGGGCACCCGCGCCGGTGTCACCGACGGCACCCGGGTCAGCCTCTCCATCCGGCCCGAGAAGATCTGGCTCACCGACATCGAACCGGGCATGGCCCGGGCCGAAGGCGTCGTCCGGGAGACCGTCTACTCCGGCGCCACCACGACCTACCTCATCGAACTCGCCCCCGGAATCGTCCTGTCCGTCCTGGAGCAGAACACCGCACGCTCACGCATGGAGGACCGCTGGAGCGGCGGCGAGCGCGTCGAGTTCGGCTGGAAGCCCGAACACTGTCTGGTCCTGGACTGAACCGCCCCGAGCCTTCCAGCCGACCCACCGAAGGGAGAACACCCCCGATGAACCGCGACGTCATCGTGCTCGGCGCCGGACTCGCCGGGCTCGCCGCCGCACGGGACCTGGCGGCCGGCGGAGCCGACGTACTCGTCCTGGAGGCGCGTGACCGGGTCGGCGGACGCGTCGAGCAGACCACTCTGCCCGACGGCCGGCTCGTACAGCTCGGCGGAGAAGTCGTCGGCCGCGCCCACACGGCCTACCTCGCCCTCGCCGAAGAACTCGGACTCACGCTCGTACCCAGCTACGTCGCCGAACCCGGCGCCATGGCCCGCGCCACACCCGAGGGGATCTCCGCCGGGGACCCGCCGCACTGGTTCGGCCCCGGGGACGACGCCTGCCACCGCCGGCTCACCAGCACCTTCACGGCACTCGCCCACAGCGTCGCCCCCGACGACCCCTGGGCGCACCCCGACGCCGCCGCCCTCGACACCCTGTCCGTCGCCGACTGGCTGCGCTCCGAGGGCGCGAGTCCCGCCGTGGTGCGCCTGTGGGAGATCGGCCAACTCGCCCTGGCAAGCGGCTCGTACGAACGAACCTCGCTCCTGTCCGCCCTGCGCAAGCACGCCGCGGTGCCCGGCGGGGACGAGAGCGAGCACTACGACTACGAGGACTGGGAAGGACTGCGGATCGCCGAAGGCTCGGCGACCGTCGCCCTGCGCATGGCCGACGCGCTGGCGGGGCGGATACGCCTGGGCGCCCCCGTCGAGGCCATCGCCATACGGCCTGCCGGCTGCACCGTACGCCTCGCCGGAGGGGAGACGCTCACCGCCGGCGCCGTCGTCAGCGCGCTCCCCGTCGGCCCCCTGCGGCGGCTCACGGTCACCGGAGTGTCCGACGCGCGGCTCGCTTCCCTGCACCGCCAGCGGCAGGCCCTGGCCGCCAAGTTCGTCGCCGCTTACGACAAGCCGTTCTGGCGCGATTCGGACCTGAACGGACTGTCCGAGTGCGAAGGCGTCGTCGGCAGCACCTGGCCGCAGAACCGGGGAATCCTCTCCGCCCTCGTCCCGCCCGAGCGGTACGGCGTACTGCTCGGCATGCCCGAGGCACTGCGGGAGCACGAACTGCTCTTCGACGTCGCCCGGCTCTACGGCGAGGAGGCTCACTATCCGCTGAGCACGTACGTGCGGATGTGGGGCACCGACCCCTGGACCCGGGGCTACGTCACCCAGTGGGTACCCGGCGACGTCATGGCCGTCGGCCCCCTGCACGGAACCCACGAACCGCCCTTCTACGTCTGCGGATCCGACCAATGGGTGGCCGGTTACATGGAAGGCGCGGTACGCACCGGCCGCGCCGCGGCGAGAGAGGCGCTCACCCGTGGCTGAGAAGAGCAACGTGGTCCTCAACCACATCGGGGGAGTGGACGTGCCCGCCGCGTCGGGCCGCACGACGGATCTCGTCGACCCGACGACCGGCCTGAGGCACGGCACCGCCCCGCTCTCCGGCCGGGCCGACACCGACGCCGCCTGCGCGGCCGCGGCCGACGCCTACGAGCGGTGGTCCACGACCACGCCGGCCGAACGCCAACGTGCACTGCTGCGCATCGCCGACGCCATGGAGGCACACGCGGAGCACCTGGTCGACTCCGAGACCGGCGACACGGGCAAACCCACTGACCTGTTCCGGGCCGACGAACTGCCCGCGGTCACCGACACGCTGCGCTACTTCGCGGGAGCGGCACGGAACCTGCCGGGCGCCGCAGCGAACGAATACACCGAGGCACGCACCTCGCTCCTCCGGCGGGAACCGGTCGGCGTCTGTGCCCAGATCACGCCCTGGAACTACCCCCTGATGATGGCCGCGTGGAAGATCGGCCCGGCGATCGCCGCCGGGAACACCACCGTGGTCAAACCCGCCGACACGACCCCCTCGTCGACGGCACTGCTCGCCCGGATCGCCGCAGAACACCTGCCGCCCGGGGTGCTCAACGTGGTGTGCGGCGACCGCGACACCGGACGCGCCCTCGTCGCCCACCCGGCAACCCGGCTGATCGCCGTCACCGGAAGCGTCCGCGCCGGACAGCAGATCGCCGCCGCAGCAGCCATGGACCTCAAGCGCGTTCATCTGGAACTCGGCGGCAACGCACCGGTCGTCATCCACGACGACGTCGACATCGCGTCGACCGCCGCGCAACTGGCCGCGATCGCCTACTACAACGCGGGCCAGGACTGCACGGCTCCCGCCCGTCTGCTCGTGCAGAGCGGCATCCACGACGCGTTCGTGGAGTCGTTCGCCGCCCATACGTCGGCCCTGGTCCCCGGCACCGACTTCGGCCCCCTCAACAACGCCACCCAGCTCGCCTCGGTCCAAGGCCTGCTGGGCCGGCTGCCCGGTCACGCAAAGATCGTCACAGGCGGTTCCGGGCGGCCGGGGCCCGGCTACTACCACGAGGCCACCGTCGTCACCGGAGTCCGCCAGAGCGACGAGATCGTCCAGGAGGAGATCTTCGGCCCCGTCGTCACCGTCCAGTCCTTCACCGACGAGGCCGAGGCCCTGGGGCTCGCCAACGACGTGCGGTACGGCCTGGCGGCAAGCGTGTGGACGACGGATTACGAACGCGCGATGCGGGCGACACGGGCACTGCACACCGGGATCGTGTGGGTGAACACCCATGGCACCACCGTGGCCGAGATGCCGCACGGCGGAGTCAAACACTCCGGCTACGGAAGCGATCTGTCGCTGGCCGGCTTGTTGGACTACACGCAGGTCAAGCATGTGATGATGTAGCCCGCTTCGGTAACGTCGGCCGGCGGCTCCTGCAGTTCAACCGGTCGCGTGCGCCTCCGTGGAAAGCGGCCCGGCCGATTGTCAGTGGCCGTCCCTAGAGTGCTCCGTATGGGACCAACGCCACTGGAAGAATTACTGCGCCAGAACCCGGACGACCCCGCCGCACGGCGTGCCTACAGCGACGTGCTGCTGGGGCAGAACGACGCCCGGGGCAGGCTGATCGAGCTGGAGCTGCAACTCGCGCGCGAGGTGCGGGACGGCGAACGCGAGGCATTGCGGAGCGAGATCGACCAGCTGACGGAGGAGCATCAGGAGAGCTGGCACGCCGAAATGCCGCAGGGCGTGACGACTGTGGCGCGTCGATACGGCTTTGCCACCAAGGTGGCCGTCGCCTGGTCGGAGGAGGCACCCGCACGCATAGCCGAGGCCCTGCAGGGCCGCTTCGTGACCGCGCTGCGGATCCGGCCGGGCGCCGATGCAGAGGAGGCGGACGGCGAGTACTGGAGCGACGAGCCCGACTTCGACGAGGACAACATGCCGCTCCCGCCGCCGCCCCATGAGGCCGGTGCACTCGCGGACCTCGATTTCGGCGGGATCCGCGAGCTGGACCTCTCGTACTTCCGCATCGGCGATCCCGGGGCGAAGGGCCTCGCCGCCGCTGCCTCGGCCGGGCGGATCGAGACGCTCGACCTGCGCTACTGCGGCATCGGCAGCGACGGCGCGGCAGCCCTGGCCTCCTGCGGGAACTTCGGCAACGTCCGGCGGCTGCACTTCCAGTACAACCGGCTCGCCGGCGAGGGTGTGCGCGCGCTGGCACGTTTCGAGCGGCTCGAGGAGCTCGACCTCCGGCACAACCGGATTGGCGCGGACGGCGCACAAGCTCTGATCGAGGCGCCGTTCGCCGGTTCCCTCAAGCGCCTCCTGCTCTACCGCCAGGACCTCTCCGACGCCGGTGCGAAGAAGCTCGCGTCCGCCTCTCAGCTCCCGACCGCCCTGCGCAGCTTTTGGAGGAGTGTGTGAGCACCGAACTCCGCGACCGCTTCTTTGCCCTGTCGACCGGCTCGGCTTCCGAGGAGGAGGTGGCCCGCTACCGCGCCGAGGTCGACGCGACCGACACCGAGGCCGCCGCCGTGATCGACGGGCTGGCGGTCTCCTGGCACCCGACGGCGCGTTTCAAGGCGGTGCGTTTCGTCGACGCAGAGCGCATCGACGAGGTGGCGCGTGAGCTGTTCGCCCGGCCCAGCGAGGACGCGCCGCACCTGGCTGCCGTGTTCGTGGACCCGCGCGAGCTGTCGTTCCGTACCTTCGAGAACATCGTGCCGCTGGACCGGCTCTTCGCGGACGTGCCCCTGGAGCTGATGCTCGCCGAGCCCGTGGAGCTCACGCAGGACGCGTACGCGGCACAGCTGCAGCTGCCGGCCGCCGGCCGCGCCCGCCTCGAGGGCCTGGACGAGCTGAACCTCTACATCCCGCCGCTCAACTCCGGCTCCCGTGGCGGCGAACGCTTCATCTTCCACTCGGCGCTGCTGGCCGATGCGCTCACCAAGGCAGTGTCCAAGGCCCTGCCCAAGGCGATGCTCGACGGCTTCTCGCACGTCAACCCGGTGTTTCGCTGCAACCGCTTCGAGCCCGGCGACGCCAACTTCCACCACCACCGGGACACGCCCTACTACGATGCCGCCCGCGGACACGTTTCCCGTTACACGGTGCTGCTCTACCTCACCGGCGGCTCGGGCGAGCCCGCGCTCGACCTCACCGGGGGCACTGCCCTCACCGACATCGAGGCTTTCACCTGCGTCATCTTCGACCAGCGGTACGAACACGAGGGCGCGCCCTACCGCGACGGCCGCAAGGCCTTCCTGCGCACCGAACTCATCTTCCACCAAGCCGAGTCCGAGGTTGCACACGACCCGGGGATCGGCGCGCTGTTCAGCAAGGCCTGCTACCTGACCGGTGAGAGCGTCTTCGCCCCGGAGCTCGCCGGGCACGCCGACACCTACTACAACCAGGTCGCCGCCGCGCACTGGAACGGCCTGTCCGCCGGTGGTGCCGCGAGCGAGCCGTTCGTCCACAAGCGGTTCCGCGGGGTGGACTTCGTCGCGAACGGCTACGACTTCTGGTTCGCCAGGAGCGAGGGGCTCTCGCTCACCGAGTGCGCCGCGATCACTCTGCTCGACTACTTCAACTGCAAGCTCGGCGAGACGGCATTCCGCGACGTATGCCGGTCGTCCGTGATCGAGGCCGAAGGAACGGACTGGATTCCCGGCTTCCTGGCCGAGCAGCGCGGCGAGGGCAGCGAGCGCGCAGCGGACGTCGTCGCGGCTTTCGACAAGTCCCTGTTCTTCCCCGAGTCGGAGGAGACGAACAGCGCCTGCTGCCCGTTCCACTTCTGGGGTGAGTTCGACGCCACGCGCTTCGACGAGATCGTCGAGCTCAACGAGGCCGCGCAGACCTTTGCCAAGGCGCACATCATGCCGGCGCCCATCCTCATGCTGGGTCAGGACGTGGTCCTCGACCCGGAGAAGTTCATGGTCCAGGGCAATCAGATCCACGTTCTCAGCAAAGAATCGCTCGCGCCGGTGAACTTCGCGGCCTGCTGGAACTCCGGTGGCACGCCCTCGAATTACATCGACGTGGCCGCCACCGTCGGGGCGGCACACTTCCTCGTCCCGCCGATAGTCTTCTCCGAGACGGACGACTGCTACCACCTGCAGTTCGACTTCTTCCGCAACACCTGGATGGTGAAGCACGAGCAGGTGCGGGTGCCCGTCCCCAGGATCCGCGACGCCCACGAACTGGACTTCGACCCTGACGGCTGGGACACACGCGTTGAAGCGGCCGTGGCCTATCCCTGGATGGATGCGGTCGAAGCCTTGCTGAGTGAGAAGCCGTCAGGGAAGCGTAAGGCTGCCCCCTGGTGGGCTGACGAAAGCCCCCTCGCCGATGAGCTCTGCGGCTACCTCGCGGACATCGCAGAGGATTACGAAGAATACGACGACGAGGACGAAGAGCTCGACGAGGAGGATGAGCTCGTCGAGGAGGAAGGCGAGGGTGGCTCCTGAGTACCACCGCGCCGCGGCCGCCTCGTTTTGCGGGCCTCATGGGTCCGGCGCGCCGCGCCAGTCCCTTCTGGGATCGATTATGTGTTCGATGGTGAGTGGTGACAGGATGCGATCATGGCGATGGAACGTGACGTCTCCTCGGGGCTCGGCGCCGGTGATCCTGGGCCTTGGTCGGGCGACGCCGGGATCCCCGGTGACCTGTTGGTGGCGAAGGAGCTGGTGTACGGCCCGAGTGGGTTCACGTGTTCCCGGCCGGTGCCTGAAGCGGAGAGCATCGAGTACGGGGCGTTCGAGTTCACGCTGGATGGCTTGTCGGTCAGGTTCCGCGTGGCCAAGACGACCCCGACGAAGGTCGGCCAGTTCGTCACGGTGTGGAAGCGGTCCGCGAGTGGGCCGATCCAGCCCTTCGACGCTGAAGATCCCGTTGACCTGTTCGTCATCAGCACTCGCGAAGGCCGGCAGTTCGGTCAGTTCGTGTTTCCGCGGGACGTGCTGTGCGAACGGGACATCGTGTCGCGGAACGGCTCCGGCGGGAAACGGGCATTCCGCGTCTACCCGCCGTGGGTGACGACCACCAACCGCCAAGCCCGCAACACGCAGACGTGGCAGTTGAACCACTTCCTGCACCTGTCGGAGACCGAGCCCATCGACACTGCCCGGGCCCGCGCGCTCTATCACGCCTATGGCCGCCGTTGACGCACAACGCCGGGACGGCCTGCACGTCATCGGCCGTCGCCGGAACGAGTGATCCTCCGCCGCCTCTCCTGGGAGCGGAGCGGTGGCCACGTCTCATGAGGCTGCGGATCGTGCGAGGTCCTGCGGACGGCTGGGAGCCGGACGAGGACTGGCTCAGGAGGCCGCCCTCACAGCCCTGCCAGTCCGCGATTGGCCTGGATGCACCGCTGGGCCCACCGGGCACGCCGACGGTTGACGAGCAGATCGGCGAGGCAGGCGATCACCAGCAGAGCCGCGCAGCCGACGACGGCCCATGCCTCTCGCTCCTGGACCAGGATCAGGCTTCCCGCCAGTATCAGGGCGGCAGCCGCGCCGAGCAGGGACCAGCTCACGTCGCGCCCGGGCCGGCCGACGTCGAGCAGTGCGCTCAGGCGTTCCGCACGCTGCACGGCCAGGGCGGACAAGCGCGGCTCGGCCACAGCACGGCCGCGCACCGTGGCCCGGAAGAGTTCCCATCGGTCCCGCCACGCCAGCCCCGAAGCTGTTCCGAGCCACTCGTCCCATCGGCTTTCCAGCCAGTACTGCGCCAGGCGCTGCCGGACGAAGAAAGTCACGATCAGGGCCGCCGCCACGGCGAAGAGCACCTCCGGATATACCGACAGTGACCCCTTCCAGGCCGCCGTCATCGCTCCGGAAACGAGCACGAACCCGAAGAAGCGGAGCACGACCGCTCTGGACAGTGCAGACATGGGGTCTCCAGACATCGGTACGAGGCTGTGAGACCCAGGGTGTTCGGCCTGGTCAGGAGGGGTAAGTCCCGAGAAATCGTTACTTGACAAGAGGGCGAACACCGGCTGCCGTGCCGCAGTGGGTCAGGGAGTGTCGCCCTGCCAGTCCCAGCGGCGGGGATCGCCTGGGCGGGGGCCGTAGAGCGCACGACCTCCGGCGCCGAACGACCCGATCTCCGTACTGAGCGCGGCTCCTTCGCGCAGCTGCTCCTCGGACCAGCCGGTCACGTCGAGCAGGAGGCCGTCCAGCGGTCCTGCGACCAGTTCGCGGTAGAGGTGACCCGGCCGTGGCCCCGGGTCGGGTCGTCATGATCGCTGCCGTAGACCCTTCCGCGCATCAGTTCGTCCATGCCGGCCAGGGTCGCATCCGGCACTGACATCGGTGCTGATGGCAGGGGCGGTGTGGCGGCACGGTCAGGTGCGACGACGGGCCGTCGCCGCCGGTGGCAGACCGGCCCGCTGCGGCAGCATCGTGACGGCGAGGACGAAGGCCAGCGTCAGGAAGATGCCCGCACCGACGAAACCGGCGACGGTGGCCGAGCCGGTGAAGACGCCCGCGTCATTCGCGGCGCGGTCGTTGCTGGTCAGCGCGATCGCTCCGACTACCGCGAGGCCGAAGGCTCCGCCCATCTGCCGCAGCATCTGGCGGAGCACGGAGGCGTCGGCTCTCGCCCCGTCGGGAACGGAGTTCATGATCTCGGCACTGAGCGCGGGGATGGGCATGCCCATCCCCAGTCCGGCGGCGACCATTCCGGGGATCTGCCAGGACGGATTGTCCGGCGCGAGGGCTGCCGTCCATGCGGCCACGCCGACGGTGGCGCAGGCCAGCCCGAGCAGCGCCGGGACCCGGACCGAGCCGAAGTGGTCCCGCAGCCGCCCGGACAGGTAGGTCCCGACGGCCAGCGGGACGACCAGCGCGAGCAGTGCGGCGCCGGAGTCGAACACCGAGAGGTGCTCGACCTGTTGCAGGTGGACGGCGCCGTGGACCAGCAGGCTGAGCTGTGCCGCTTGTACCAGGAACGTCAGGGTCACGGCGACCGCGAAGGCCCGGATCCTCATGAGCCGCAGGTCCAGGACCGGTCGCCGGGACCCCAGGGTGATCCAGCCCGACAGGGCCAGCAGGAGGAGCCCCGTACCGATGAAGGTGAGCGTCCTTCCGTCCCGCAGCCCCCAGGCACCGCTTTGGAAGAGGCCGAAGACGAAGACCATCAGGGCGACGACGATGAGCACGGGCTGAACAACCGTGAGGTCGCCCTCCCGGGTGCGCCGCATCTGCAACCGAGTCTGTCTGAGCATCCAGAGGATCCCCGCGGATACCGGCACGTTGACCAGGAAGATGGAGCGCCATCCGAAGACATGGGTCAGCAGGGCGCCCACGACCGGGCCCAGCACCAGGAAGATCTGGGCGTACGCCGCGTAGGCGGCCAGGGCCCTTCCCCGCTCGTGTTCCGCGTGGGCCTCCGTGATGACGGCCGTGGCCACGGACAGCATCAGCGCAGCGCCCGCGCCCTTCACGGCCCTCGCCGCGAGCATGAACGGCTCCGCTGCTCCGCCCGGCGGAGTGAGACCGCAGCACGCGGACGCGACGGCGAAGAGCACGACCCCGCATTGGACGGTGCGGAGCGAACCGAACCGGCGGGCGATCATTCCGACGACGGCCGCCAGTGACGACAGCGACAGGACGTAGACGAGCGAGGTACATGGCTGCGGCATCGAGCCCCAGATCCCGCGCCATGGGAGTCAGGGCGACGGCGACGACGGTCTGGTCGAACAGGACCATTCCGCCGGCGCACCCCATCGCCGCGAGCAGATATCGCTTGCGGGACCGAGCCCGGCACTCCACGGCGAGCGCATCCATCGTGCCCTCCTGAGCGACCGCCGAGGGCCCCCGGGCACCTGCCGGAGGCCTCCCCGCAGCCGGTAGCCGGGAGCGGCACGTCATCCGCCCTGGAGCAGACGGGTCTTTCTCGCACGCAGCCATCCCTGACGGGCCTTCAGGACGCGGTGTCCCTCACGCTCGACCGCCCCGAGGCGGTCCAAGGCCCGGATCCGGGAAGCCCTGGCGAGCCGGCGAGCAGCGACGCGGGCCTGTCAGGCGTCCGCGGGGCGGGCCGTGAAGACGCGGTCCAGTAGGTCGTACAGGGTGGCCCGGTCCTTGTCGTCGAGTGTGGACAGGCCTGCCAGTGTGGTGTGCATGTCGGCGCGGATGGCGTCGATGGCCTGCTCGCCCTCGGGGGTGAGGACGACGTTCTTGACGCGGCGGTCGCCGGGGCTGGGCTCGCGGCGGACCAGACCGCGCTTTTCCAGGCGGTCGACGATGCCCGTCATGTTGGAGGCGTCGCAGGCCTGCGTCTCGGCGAGCACGCGCATCGCGGCGGGGGCGTGGCGCAGCACGCTGAGCGTCCTGGCCTGGCTGGCCGTGAGCTTCTCGCGGGCGGCCGCGGCCGTGAAGTCGCCGTAGTAGGCGCCGAGCGAAACCGAGAGCAGCTCCATGAGCTGTTCCGTGCCGACACGCGGGGGTTCAGGCATGTGAGCCACCTTACGTCCATAAGCTTGACGATCTCAAATATTGACGTCTACCGTGAAAGCCATTGCTTGATGTTCTCAAGCTTCTATGTTCTTAAGTAGTTGGGAAAGGGTTTCCGTGTCTCAGGCACAGCACAGGGCATCCGCACGGCCCTCCGGGCAGACCGTCACTGCGTCCTCCACCTCCCGCGCGGCCGAGATCCTGTCCCGGCCTGTCGCGCTGAACGGCCTGACCGTCCCGAACCGCATCGTGATGGCGCCGATGACGCGCATGTTCTCCCCGGGTGGCGTCCCCGGTGAGGACGTGCGGTCGTACTACGCCCGTCGCGCCGCTGCGGGTGTGGGCCTGATCGTCACCGAGGGAACCTACGTCGGCCACGAGTCGGCCGGGGCGAGCGACCGTGTGCCGCGGTTCCACGGTGAGGAGCAGCTGGCGGGGTGGGCGAAGGTCGCCGAGGCCGTTCACGCGGCGGGCGGCACGATCGTGCCGCAGCTGTGGCACATCGGCATGGTGCGCAAGCAGGGTGATGCGCCCTACGCCGAGGCCCCCGCCGTCGGCCCCTCCGGCATCCGCGTCGACGGTACCGAGGGCACCGGCAAGGCGATGACCAAGCGCGACCTGGACGACGTCATCGGAGCCTTCGCCGAGGCTGCCGCTGCTGCCGAGCGCATCGGCTTCGACGGCGTCGAACTGCACGGAGCCCACGGCTACCTTCTCGACCAGTTCCTGTGGGCGCAGACGAACCGCCGTACCGACGTCTACGGCGGCGACTCCGTGGCCCGTACGAAGTTCGCGGCCGAGATCGTGGCCGCGGTCCGTGAGGCCGTATCGCCCGACTTCCCGGTGATCTTCCGCTACTCGCAGTGGAAGCAGGAAGCCTACGACGCGAGGCTTGCCGAGACACCGGAGGAGCTGGAGGCGATCCTGACCCCGCTCGCCGCGGCCGGCGTCGACGCCTTCCATGCCTCAACCCGCCGCTACTGGCTCCCGGAGTTCGAAGGCTCGGACCTGAACCTGGCGGGCTGGACCAAGAAGCTCACCGGCAGGCCCACCATCACCGTCGGCTCGGTCGGCCTCGATGGCGACTTCATCCGCGCGTTCGCGGGCGAAGGCGCCGAGGTCGGCAGCATCGACAACCTCCTCGATCGACTGGAGCGCGACGAGTTCGACATGGTCGCCGTCGGCCGTGCCGTGCTCCAGGACCCGGAGTGGGCGGCGAAGGTCCTGGGGGGCCGGTTCGAGGAGCTGAAGCCGTACGAGGCGGCGGCGCTGAAGACGCTGAGCTAGGGCTCCCCGTTGGCCCGTCTGCTCGCCGCGGCCGCGGGCTGCCGGTGCGGCGGGCCGGCGCGGCGCACCGGCACCGGCTGGGATGGAGTCCGCGTGACTTCTGTCCACCGGCTACGTCCCGGTGACGGACGTAGCGGCCTCGTATGGCGAAGGGCACCGGTTCTCACCGGTGCCCTTCCGTTCGTTGCACCGCGCCCGTTGGCGGGGCGCGGGGCGTTCGTCGTGCCGCCACCGGCGATGCGGTTGGTGCCGTTGTTCTGGCCGTGCCAGGGAAACTCTTCGCGACGAGCAACCCCGGGCGCGCGGCAGCCGTCTTGATCCACAGCAAGGCGGTTCGCCGCATCCGTCGAAGGTGACGGGCGGCTCCCCGGTTCCCCAAGCGTCAGGCCCAGAGTGCCAGGCGACTATACGCTTCGTGTATACATGGAGTGTATAGTTGTGTCGGCCGGTGCCCTGACCGCGCACGAAAGGCACCCATGCAAAGCAAGGCATTCGCGCCCGAATACCAAGGCGCCCTCACCGATCTGTCGGTGAACTCCTCCCTGACCGATGTACTCGCCGAAGGAACCCAGCACTTGAGGGCGGCCGAGGTCGCAGGCTCGCAGCGGGAGGTGGCGCGCTCCGGTCTCGCCGTGGCCGAGGCGCACCGCAGGCTGGGCAACGTCAAGGAAGCGGATCAGGCGTGGAAGGCCAGCTACCGGGCCGCCCGCTCGGCCGGCGACATGGGGGCAATGGCCTGGGCGCTGTGGAGCGGCGGCACGCTCGCCCGGCAGCGGGGTGCGCTGGCGCTCGCCTTCCGGCTGCTGGGGCTCGCCGCAGAGTTGGGCGAGCGCGGCGGTGACGTCGTGGCCCGGGGCTACTCCCTCGCGGGCCTGGCGGAGACCGGACGGATCCAGGGCGACTACGAGGCGGTCGCCGTCCTGCACGAGCAACTGCTCGCCGAGGCACGCAAACGCGGCGAAGCCCGCCACACCGTGTGGGCGCTGGAGGGCATCGCCCAGATTCACCGCAACACCGGCTCGTACGACACGGCCCTCGCGATGTTCGAGGAAGCCGCCGAGATAGCCGGGAAGGCCGACGACCGGCGTGGCCGGGCATGGGCCCTGCGCGGCATGGCTGACATCGTTTCCCTTCGGGACGACGACCCGGAACGCGCCCTTGCCCTGCTCTCCGAGGCCGAACTCACCTGCCGCGAGATGAACTTGTCCAGCGCCCTCGCCTACAACCACAAGATGCGCGCCAATGTGCTCTTCCGGGCCCGTCGCTACGACGAAGCCCGCGCGGTCTACGAGGAAGCGTTCGCGGAGTTCCGCGCCATGAGCGAGCCGCGGGGCGAGGCACTGGCCCGGCTCGGGCTGGTCAAGGCGCTCGCCCGTCTCGGCCGGGACCACGCCGAGACCGCGGCGGACTTGGACGAGCTGCGCCGGACTCTCGACCGCATCGGTTTGCGTCACGCCCGGGACATGGTCGACAAGGCGCATGCCGAACTCGGAGTAGCGCCGCTTGCCACCCCGGCCGGCGAGGAAGACGGCCGCCGATGACGTCACCCGTAACAGGCCGGACCACCGCTTCGCAGATCCTCGCCCGCTGTCGCGACCTCGTGCGGCCGTCTCTCACAGAAGCCGTCCAGCGTCTTCATCCGTGGCCGGCCGAGATGGCCGCCTACTCGCTCGGCTGGAGCGACGTGGACGGCACGCCCACCCCCGGCTCGCAGGGCAAGGGAGTACGTCAGGCGCTCACCGTGCTCTGTGCCGAGGCCGCCGGCGCGCCCGGGGAGAACGCCGTCGTCGGCGCGGTCGCCGTGGAGCTGATCCACACGTTCTCACTCCTTCACGACGACATCATGGACGGCGACGAGACCCGGCGGCAGCGCCCGACCGTCTGGACGACGTACGGCACCGGCCCCGCGGTCCTCGCAGGAGACGCGCTCTTCGCCATGGCCGTGGAGACGCTGGCCAACTCCCGCAACGTTCACAGCGCAACAGCCGTGCGGCACCTGGCCGGGACGCTGAACGACCTGGTGCGCGGTCAGGCCGAAGACCTCCTCTTCGAATCCCGTCCCTGGACGGGGCCCGATGCCGTGCGGCCACAGGAGTACAGGTCCATGGCGGACCACAAGACCGGCGCGCTGCTCGGCTGCGCCGCCGGCCTGGGTGCCGTGCTCGCCGGGGCTCCTGTCCCGACCGTGAATGCCCTCGCCCAGGCCGGACGGCATCTCGGGGTGGCCTTTCAGGCCGTGGACGACCTGCTGGGCATCTGGGGAGACCCGCAGGTCACGGGCAAACCGGTGCACAACGATCTACGCCGGCTGAAGAAGACGTACCCGGTCCTCGCGGCCCTGGCCGCCGAAGGTCCGGCCGTACCGCGCCTCGTCGCGCTCCTCACCTCGGACCGTCCCCTCGACGACACCGCCGTCCGGCGGGCCGCCGATCTCATCGAGGATGCGGGCGGGCGCTCTGCCACCCTGGCCGAAGCCCACCACCACCTGGACAGCGCCCGCGACTGCCTGACGAGCGTCCCGCTGGTGCCCACGGCGGTTGACGAGATCCTCACGCTTCTGCCGTTCCTCATCGACCGCAGAATGTGACGGCCCGCCACACGCATGCCAGGGCCGCGCCCGGACTCGGGCGTGGCCACAGCGTCGGACCACGACCCCGGCGCAGTCGATCGAGACGTCGGCAGCCGGCAAGGCGGGCCGTGGTGCGCCCAATGATCCAGCGGTGGCGGCCCAGTTGTCGCGAGGCCGGGCCGCCACCACCGTTCCCGGGGTGACAGCGGCCGGGGCGCCGGACCGACGTCTTCTCATGCCAGGCAGGCATGCCTCGGCACGGAGCGGCGACGTCCGGCGTTTCCGCGTATGGGGCCGTAGCCTCGGGTGAATCGGCATTGGTGCGCTCTGGTCCGCGACTCTTCGACGTGCGACGGTCACGATGCGTGCCTGGAACCGCTTGTCCGGGAGCCCCGAAGTGGTGCAACCCAGGCGCCGTGAGGCCGAGGCCGAGGCGGGGCTTCATCGACGTGATGGGGCGTATTGTCCGCGTATGTGGGATATGCGGTGTAGGTGTGGTGGTCGACTGCCGGTACCGGCGGCCCGGCGTCGAAAAGGCGCACGTCAGCCGACTGCTGAAGCGGGGTGATGGCATGCCTCAGCCCGGCGCTTCGATGGCCGACTTCGGCTGCGGCCCGGACGCCCTTGATGCGGTGCTGGCCGAGGTTGTGCGGGGCAGCAGTGCCTCGGTGGGACTCGCATATGTCCTGCCGCCGGGGGAGCGAGTGCTGCGGCTTGCGGTGGTGTCGGGAGTGGTGCCCGGGATCGCCGCTCCGTGGGCGCGCATCGCGGTGGACGACCCCGTCCCGGTAACGGACGCCATCCGGTACCGGCAGCTGGTGTGGCTGGCCAGCCAGGAGGAGGTGGCACGGCGCTACCCGAGGGTCGGGATCGTGCTGCCCTACGACTTCATGCTGGCCGCCGCCCCCTTCACCAGCGGCACGCAGGTGTGGGGCGGGCTGGTGCTGCTGTGGCCCACCTGGCACCCACCCACCCTGAGCCCGCAGGAGCGCGAGGCGATCAGCGTGTGCTGCCGTCACGCCGGGCTGCTCCTGCAGCAGGCCGCCGACCGCGGCCATCCGCTGGCCGGTGAAGAGCCACGGGTACTGCTCCCACCACGCCCGCCCGATCCCGATCCGGACGAGGCCCGGGCCGCACTCGACTTCGCCCAGCGCATCCCCGTCGGCTGCTGTGCCCTGGACATGGACGGCCGGATCACCTTCATCAACACCACCGGGGCCGACCTGGTCGGCGCGGGAGCCGCAGTCCTGCGCGGCAACCGGCCCTGGGAAGTGCTGCTGTGGATGAACGACCCGCTCTTCGAGGACCGCTACCGGGCGGCTGTGATCAGCCGGCGACCCACGTCCTTCACGGCGCTGCGCCCGCCCGACCGTTGGCTGTCGTTCCACCTCTATCCGGACGACCGCGGCATCAGTGTCCAGATCACTCCCCTCACCAGCGGCGCCTCCCAGGCCGGCCCGGTGCCGGAGCCCCCACCTGCCGCCGAACCGGGCGGGGCGAGCGCGTTGTACCACCTCATGTACCTGGCGGCGGCGCTCACGAAAACCGCAGGCGTGCACGATGTGGTCGAGGCCGTGGCCGACCAGCTCGTTCCCGCCTTCGGCCCCCGCGGTCTGGCACTGATGACCGTGGAAGGAGGCCGCCTGCGGATCGTGGGACACCGCGGCTACACCGCCGAGTTCATGAGCCGCTTCGACGGCACGCCCCTGACCGCCGACAACCCGAACGTGCACACCCTGACCACCGGTGTCGCGCGCTTCTTCGGCAGCTTTGACGACCTCAAACGCGCCTACCCCGCCGCCGTCCGCTACCACGGCAGGGACGCCTGGGCCTTCCTCCCCCTCATCGCTTCCGGCCACCCCGTCGGCTCGCTCGTCCTCTCCTACGACCAGGCCCGTCCCTTCCCTCCCGCCGAACGGGCCGTTCTGACCTCCCTGGCCGGGCTCATCGCCCAAGCCCTGGACCGCGCCCGTCTCTACGACACCAAGCACCAGCTCGCCCACACCCTGCAGACCGGCCTGCTGCCCCACTCTCTGCCCCGGATCCCCGGCCTGGACGTAGCCGCCCGCTACCTCCCCGCCGGCCACGGAATGGAGATCGGAGGGGACTTCTACGACCTCATCCGATGCGACCCGACCAGCGCCGCGGCAGCGATCGGTGACGTCCAGGGCCACAACATCCAAGCCGCCGCACTCATGGGACAGGTCCGTACCGCCGTCCACACCCACGCGACCGCCGGCACACCTCCCTCACACGTCCTCGCCCGAACCAACCGCCTCCTCACCGACCTTGAGCCCGGTCTGTTCACCAGCTGCCTCTACGCCCACCTCGACCTCGCCCGGAACCGAGCCTGCGTAGCAACCGCCGGCCATCCCGCACCGCTGGTCCTGCACCCCGACGGCCGCACCGAAGTCGTCGGACTGTCACCGGGGATCCTGCTCGGCATCGACCCTGATGCGCACTACCCCGCCACCGACATCCCTCTGCCGCCTGGCACCGTGCTCGCCCTGTACACCGACGGACTCGTCGAAACCCCCGGCACCGACATCGACGCTGCCGTCGCCGCCCTCGCCGACTGCCTCGCGCAGGCCCGGGACCAGACCGTCGACGAACTCGCCGACACCCTCCTCCATCACGCCGCGAAGGCCACCCCGCGCACCGACGACGTTGCCCTCCTCCTCATTCGCCACGCGCCCCGCTGACCCGTGGGATCCGCATCGACAGGGGCGCGGGTGCTGCCGGTGACCGCGTACGCGCGGACCGACCTGAACTGCGGCAACTGGCCCCGTTGTTCGGGGTGTCGCAGTCGGCGATGGGAGACGCAGGTCACATGCGTTCATGTCACAGGGGGTCGGGCCACCCCGTCTCAGGGGTGTAGCCACTGACGACCACGGAGGAGTACACCATGGACGCGCGACTGAACTACTTCACGGGCCCGAGCGCCCCCAAGGCCTTCAAGCACTTGATGGCTGCGGGCAAGGCGCTCAAGGAATTGCCGGTGCCGGCCGCGACGCAGGAGCTGGTGGCGCTGCGCGTGAGTCAGATCAACGGCTGCGCCGTCTGCATCGACATGCACACCAAGGAGGCCGCCGCTGCCGGTGAGACCTCGGTGCGGCTGAACCTGGTGGCGGCGTGGCGGGAGGCCACGGTCTTCACCGCGGCCGAGCGTGCCGCGCTGGAACTGGCGGAGGAGGGGACCCGGGTCGCGGATGCGGCCGGTGGGGTCAGCGACGAGGTGTGGGCATACGCCGCCAAGCACTACGACGAGGAGCAGCTCACCGGCCTGGTGGTCCTGGTCTCCTTCATGAACATGGTGAACCGGCTGAACATCATCACCCAGCAGCCGGCGGGCGACTACGAGCCCGGGCAGTTCCACTGAAACGGCATCAGCAACGGGCTCGGGGTCCGGCTGCGGGCTCCGGTCCCCGGGCTTGGGGGCGTTGCTCTGCCTGCCGGTGATCCGAATGATCATCAGGAAATGCCTGCGCGGGCGAGTACGGCCGGGTGGGAGTGCTTCAGGGGGAGGGGAGTCGGCGTGAGCAAGGTCGAGGAGTTCCAGGAGCTGCGGCCGCTGCTGTTCTCGATCGCCTATCGGATTCTGGGCAGTGTGGGTGAGGCCGAGGACGCGGTGCAGGAGACGTGGCTGCGCTTTGACGGCTCGGCGACCCGGCCCGTGTCGACCAAGGCCTTTCTGTCGGCCGCGGTGACGCGGATCTCCATCGACGTGCTGCGCTCCGCGCGGGTGCGGCGGGAGGAGTACGTGGGCCCGTGGTTTCCCGAGCCTCTCCTCGCCGACCCTTATGAGGATCCGGCCCGGTCGGTGGAGCTGGCCGACTCGGTGTCGATGGCGGCGCTGCTGCTCCTGGAGCGGCTCAGCCCGCTGGAGCGGGCGGTGTTCGTGCTACGGGAGGTGTTCGCCTTCGGGTTCGACGAGGTCGCCGCGGCGGTGGGGCGTTCGGAGGCGGCGTGCCGGCAGCTGCTGGTGCGGGCGCGGCGGCATATGGAGGCCGGGCGGCCGCGCTTCGAAGCGGTCCGCAAAGAGCGGGAGGAACTGGCGTCGCGGTTCTTCGACGCACTGAAGGACGGCGATGTGGGCGGGCTGCAGGATCTGCTGGCCGCCGATGTGCAGATGGTCGGCGACGGCGGCGGCAAGGCCCCACAGCTGGCCCGGGCCGTCATCGGCGCCGAGAACGTGGCCCGGCTGCTTGCCTCCGTCTTCCCCCGGATGGCCCGGATCGGTGTGACGTTCGAGCCGCACGAGGTCAACGGCCAGCCCGGCGCGATCTTCCGGGACCGGGACGACAAGGTGCTCCACACCCTCGCGCTCGATGTGCTCGACGGGCAGATCCAGACGATCCGTTCGGTGATCAACCCCGACAAGCTCGGGCACGTGGGCCCGGTAGCGGACGCCTGGGCAGTCGACCGTGAGGTGAGGCAGGCCCGTCGGCAGCCGAACTGACCTCAAGAAGCGGCCCAGGCCGACTCGTTCACCGGCAGCCCATGTCAGCGGCCGCAGAGTGGCGGTCAGTTCGCCTGTCCGCCGAGGTCGAGGTCGTGCAGGCGGGCGATGCCGCGCATCGCGTGGTGCACGCCGTGGCTGGAGGTGGCAGTCGCGCAAGACCTCCCAGGTCTTCCCGCAGTGACGGGACCATGGTCGCAAGCCCGGGGAAAGCGCTGAACGCGCCTCGCCGCACCGCGCGGCGAGGCGGGCTGTCGCCTACCGCGTCCACCCCCGTACAGTCCGTGATGCCCGCGCTCGGTCAGTGACGACGCACAGCAGCCGAACAGGAGCAGAACCGTGGCCACCCATGCCAGCCCCGGCCCCCTCCCGAACCCCGCCCGAGCCGGTCGCCCGGTGCCCGCGCTGGATCTCGCTCTCGTCGAGCAGTGGCAGGCCCGAGGAGGCGAGCTGGTCGACCTCCTCGCCCAGGCGCGCGAGCGGCTCGGCGGTGTCGCCGCGTTCCGCCTCGGTCCGCGCCCGACCGTCCTGGTCACCGAGCCCCAGGCCGTCCAGCACGTGCTCGCCCTGCATCCGGACCGGTACGTCAAGCGCTCGCACCGCGCCAGGCTGTTGATCGGCGACGGAGTCCTCGCCGCGACGGGCGAGGCCTGGCAGCGGCAACGGCGGCTGCTGCAGTCCCAGTTCACCGGCAAAGGGATGCGCCGCTACGAACACCGGATCGCCGCGGCCGCGCGGACCACCGCGGCCCGCTGGGCCGGGTACGCCCGCACCGGGCAGATTCTCGATGTCGGCGAGGAGATGCGCCGCTACGCCCTGGACACCATCTGGCGGTCCCTGACCGGACATCCCCTCGACGCGGACACCGAGCGCGAACTGGCTGCCGTGAGCGCCGTGGTGGCCGCACTTCCGACCCTGCCCACCGACAGTGCCGCCGCGCAGGAGGCCGTCGCCGCCGAGCTGGCCAGGATCGACGCCGTCGCCCGTCACGCCATCGCAGCCGCGCGCCGCGACGCCGCCGGACCCGACGGCCCGGGCCTGCTGCATGTCCTGCTCGAAGCGGCCGGGGCGCGCCCCGAGTACACCGACCAGCTGGTTCGCGATGAGCTGGTCACCCTGCTCCTCGCCGGCCACGAGACCACCGCCACCACACTGACCTGGCTCTACCTGCTGCTGGACCGCAACCCCGCGGCCCGTGGGCAGGCCCTCGCCGCCGGCGGCGAGGGCTCACCGCAGCGGCGGCAGGCCATCCAGGCCCTCGTACACGAGACCCTCCGCTTCTACCCCTCCGCGTGGATGCTGCCCCGGCACGCGGTGGAGGACGACGTCCTTGCCGGCTACGCCGTCGAGGCCGGCACCGATGTCCTGGTCTGCCCCTACCTCACGCACCGGGATCCCGGACTGTGGGCGGATCCCGAGCGTTTCGACCCGTGGCGCTTCACGACCTCGGGCCGACGCCCCACGCACCCGGGGAGCTATCTGCCGTTCGGCATCGGGCCCCGCGCCTGCCTGGGCCTGCAGTTCGCCCTCCGCGAGACGACCGTCCTCCTCGAACACCTGTTGCCCTCCTACGTCCCGGTCTTCCACTTCACGCCGGCCAAGGCCGCGTACAGCATCACCGTCCGCCCGGACGGCCCGACCCCCGCGACGCTCGACCCCGCCTGAGCGGCTTCAGTGACGTTCGCCGGGCGAGTCCGAACCAGGAGTCCGAACCAAGAATCCAAACCAAGAGGGGCGAAAGCCACCCCAAGTTGATGATTGCGGACATAGGGTCCGTCGATCATAATCCGCGTGTCAGGTTCGAGCTCTGCCTCCGGCATCCAGCCGTCGGCACGATGCGAACCTGCGAACCTCTCGCCGTCCCGGCTCGCTACGTTCGAGTCCCTCCTCCGGCATCGGGAAGTGCCTCCGGAGGCCACGAAGGTGCAACCGCCCGCCCCAACGCCGTGACCAAGGAAAAGAGCTGATCAGGGTGCTGAGCAGTGGTGGGTACTCAGCCGTTCTGAGGACTGCCTTCGCGGGGGCGCTGCTCGTCGCCGGCTTCGCAGTCGCCTCGTGTGGCGGCGGCGGCGACAAGGCTGCCGCGAACGGCAAGGTCACGGTCGTCTACGAGGACAACGCGATCAAGCCGAAGGACCGGCATGCCGTAGCGGTGGTCCGGAAGTCCCGCGTGCTCGAGCAGGTCGCCGACTGGGTGAACAAGTCGGTCACCCTTCCGTATGACCTGGTCGTGAGAGTCACCGACAAGGTCCCACCGGGGGTTACGGATGCGGTCGCCCAGCCCGACGGCAGGACGATCTTTGTGCCCCCGTCGTTCCTGACCCAGATCGAAAAGGTCCTCAGCAACGTGGTCAAGACCGTCAAGCGTCCCGCCCTGGTCCCCGAGGCCGGGTTCAACGCCGACGACCTGACCGTACAGTCGACCCAGTTCATCTTCGGCCACGAGATGGGCCATGCTCTGCAGCGTCAGCTCCTGCTTGCGAACCTCGGCCTCGAGGAGGACGCCGCCGACGGGTTCGCGTCGTTCTACACCGTCAACGAGGTTGGACCGGGTCCGTCGTTGGCAGCCGCAATCCTTTTCGACGAACTTGCCCGCGAGGAGGGCAAGCTGACGCTGGAGGGGCTCTCGAGCGATCACCCCGTCACCCAGCAACGCGTCTTCAACTTCCTCTGCTACCTCGAGGGGAGCGACCCGAAGAGGTTCCACGGGCCCCTGGTCGATGCGGGCTACCTGCCGAAAACCCGCGCCCCGTTGTGTCCGCAGGCGTGGGCGATGCTGGACTACGGCTGGTGGACCCAACTCGAGCCACATTTCAGCGGGGCATTCAAGGACCAGGGCGACAAGGCGCAGGAGAACGCACGCGACCAGCTGATCGCGGAGATGAAGGACTTCGCGGAGAAGCTCGACGAGATCCGCAGCGGGCAATGAGCATGCGCAAGGTCGTCCCGCCCACGGACGCCGCCGGCCGCGACGCGTTCTCCTGTCCGCCGCCGGCGAGCACCAGCAAGAGGGGCGCGAAAGGAGTACGACACAGCCCCTGTGACGCGGACCGCTCTGGTGGGACGATAGCCGGACAGAACGATCGGGTCGGTTCCACCTCTTCTGGGGCACCTATGAACATCTCGCTCCCGTTCAGGCTCTTCGCCGCAGCGGCTGTGGCCTGCCTGATGCTCACTGCCTGCAGTGGTTCTGGCGAGTCTCCGAAGGCATCGGGGTCGCCGTCCGCCGCGCCAGGGGCGCCTGCGCCGTCGCAGTCGAGCACAACGCTCCGGCCGCCGCTACCGTCGGCGACCGCCACGGCGGCCACGCCTGCCCCGACCACGCCCGCCCCCCACGGCACACCACCGCTCGGCTCCTGGAGCCTGCAGCCGGTGTGGCCGTTCACCACCCTCGCCCAGGCTCAGGCGTGGGAGCGGGCCTACCGCTCCAGCGGCCACCAGCCCTGGCATCTTGACCCGGATCAGACGGCACTGTCGTTCACCCGTGGCTACCTGGGCTTCAAGGAGATCGACCGGGTCTCCTCACGCACGGTCAGCGGTCGGCACGCCCGCATCGGCGTCGCGCCGACGGGGCCCGAAGGCGGCACCGCAGCGGTGATTCACCTCGTGCGGTACGGCACCGGCCCGGGCGCCCCGTGGGAGGTCGTGGGCACCGACGACACGACGTTCTCCCTGACCACGCCCGCGTACGGGTCGCTCGTGCGCTCCCCGGTGGTGACCGGCGGGCGGATCTCCGGAGTGGACGAGAGTATCCGCGTCCAGGTGCGCCAGCCGTCGTCCGCGGCGCCGTTGGGCACCTCCCCGTGCTGCACTCCAGCGGGCGGCAACGACCAGCCCTGGAACGTGTCGGTGTCCTTCTCCGGTGCCCGCGACCCGGTGCTCACGGTTGTCGCATCCACCGGTGGGCACGTCGCCGAAGTCGAACGCTTCACCATCACCGCGGTACGGACCCGCTGACCGCCCCTGAATGGCCGTCGCTCTCCGGTGCCAGGCACACGCCTCCACCCTCGGCGGCCCGGCCCGGCCCGGCCCGGCCGCGGCCCTCGGCGCGATCACCGGCCCGCTCCTGGCCCTCGGCCTGGCCGCCTGGGGCGTTCCAGTGGGCGCGTCCAAGATGTCAGGCTGCCGAGCTCGCCGCGGTCCGGGAGACCGGCTTGATGTGGGCGAAGGCGCTCCGGGCGTTCCAGGTGGGGAAGGCGCGTACGAGCCACACGGGACCATGGAGTTGGATGCGGCGGTCGCGGGTGGCTTCGACCCACGTGAGCCAGCCGGCGTGCCATTTCACGAAGGCTTCCGCTTCCGCCGTGATGTAGAGGTCCTCGTCGAGGCCGGGGTACGTCTTGCAGATCTCGGTGTCTCCGTGCTCGATCAGCAGCCAGTACCGCTCGCGGCGCCGGCGGCCGGTGAAGTCGAAGCGGATGACGACGCGTCGGTCCGGGAGCCGGTCTCGGCGCAGCGCGTTGCACATCGACCACAGAGCCACAAAGGGATCGAGGTGCTCGGGGGCGATCTCGAGCCAGCGGGCACCCCACTCGCCGAGCGACCCGCAGACCTTGAAGAGGTCGTGACCTGCGGGCGTGAGCTGGTAGTGGCGCCCGTGCCCGTGGGGCTTGGGTGCCGACTCGACTATGGCGAGCCGTTCGAGCTGCTTGAGCCGCTGCGAGAGCAGGGTGCGGGAGAGCCCGGGCGCGCCCTCCAGGATCTCACTGAAGCTTCCGCAGCCCAGGTACAGGTTGCGGATGATCAGTGGCGTCCAGCGCTCGGCGAAGATCTCGGCGCCACGGGCAATGGGGCAGTACTGGCCGTACGTCCGCACGACACCAGTGTCGCGCGCCTGCCCTCGGCTGTGAAGTCCAGATTGTTGACTTCACGGCCGCGGTCCACGGTGGTGCGATGGGACCGTCGAGAGCGGAGGACCGAGGACGCCACCGGCCGGCGAGCGAGTCGGCCACCTGAGCGAGGAGGCGACCGCGATGGAGATCGAGGGGTTCCGAGGCCGGCTGATCACCGCTGACCACGCCGACTACGACAGCGCCCGAGCCGTGTGGAACGGCGCCGTCGACCGGCGCCCTGGGCTGATCGCCCGATGCAGCGGGACCGCCGACGTGGGCGCGGCCGTGCGCTTCGCCCGCGACCACGACCTGGAGATCGCCGTACGGGGCGGGGGCCACAACGTGGCCGGCACCGCGGTGTGCGACGACGGGATCGTCATCGACCTCTCGGCGATGCGGGCCGTGGGGGTCGACCCCGACGGCCGCACGGCCCGGGTGCAGGGTGGTGCTCTCTGGGGCGACGTCGACCACGAGACGCAGGCCCACGGTCTGGCCACCACCGGCGGCATCGTGGGCCACACCGGTGTCGCCGGGCTCACGCTCGGCGGTGGCATCGGCTTCCTCATGCGCAAACACGGGCTCACCGTCGACAACCTCCTGGCCGCCGAGGTGGTCACCGCCGAGGGCAGCATCGTCCGCGCGTCCGCCGACGAACACCCCGATCTGTTCTGGGCGCTGCGCGGCGGCGGCGGCAACTTCGGCGTCGTCAGCTCGTTCCTGTTCGCTCTGCATCCGATCGGCCCGACCGTGATGGCCGGACCGGTCTTCTGGGCGGCCGACGACACCGTCGACGTGCTGCGCTGCTACCGGGACTTCGCCGCCGAGGCGCCCGACGAGCTCGGCAGCGTCGTCAGGCTCGGCACCGTCCCCCCACTGCCCGTCATCCCCGAGGACCTGCACTGGCGGCCGGCCATCGCCGTCGCCTGCTGCTACGCCGGCGCCGTCGAGGACGGCGAGCGTGCGGTGCGGGCCCTGCGTCGGCTCGGGGCGCCGCTCGTGGACCTGATCGCACCCACGCCGTACGTCGCCCACCAGTGCGCCCTCGACGACACCGTCCTCCACGGGTGGCACTACTACTGGAAGTCCACGAACCTCGCCGGCCTCTCCGGCGATGCCATCGCCGTCATCGCCGATCACGCCTACAGTGCCCGCTCGCCCCGGTCGTACTCGGCGATGTTCCACATGGGTGGCGCCGTCGCCCGTGTCCCCCACGACGCCACCGCCTACGCCGGTCGCGACGTGGCCCACAACATCATCGTCGACGGCGTATGGCTCCCTGACGATTCCGGCGAGCACGCAACTGCCGAGACCGCTTGGGCGCGGGGGTTCCTCCGAGCTCTCCAACCGCACCGCGCCGGTGTCTACGTCAACTTCCTTGATTCCGACGACGACACCAGCCGCGTTCGAGAGGCCTACGGCGATCGCAACTACCGGCGACTCGCCGAGGTCAAGGCCAAGTACGACCCCGACAACGCCTTCCACCACAACAAGAACATCCGCCCCGGTTGAGCGCGCCAGAAGGCGCGCTCGGGGTCCTTCTGGGCACGGGGGCGCCGCTCATCCCCGATGAGCCTGCGTACCTTGTCAGCCCGTGTCCACGCGCAGCATCATCCCCCTGCGCGCGAAGGGAAGCCGCCCGTAGCATGGCCGGAACGGGACTGCTTCGCTTCGAGCGCGTGACGCCAAGCTCAGCCCATCACGCTGAACTTGAGGTGGGACGTGGGCGGCGATGATCAGCCGAGTCCAGCGGTCGCCGGCCTCCGGGGGCGCGGGCACCTGGCACAAGAGCAACACATATTCGCGCTAGTGTGCGTGCGTGAGCCTATACGTCGTCGTGGGATTCGGGCCTGCCGGTGCGGCCACTGCTCGGCTGCTGGCCGAGAAGGGTCACTCGGTCCGGGTCGTCACCAAGTCAGGCCGAAGCCCCGAGCCCGGCATCGAGCACGTCGCGTTGGACGCGACGGACAGCAAGCGGCTGATCGAGGCGTCTCAGGGCGCAGCGGCGATCTACAGCTGTGCCGCACCGCCCTACCACCGCTGGGCGAGTGAATGGCCGCCGCTGGCCTCGTCGGTCTGCGCGGCCGCCGAGGCGACCGGGGCCGTCCTGGTCATGCTGGGCAATCTCTACGGCTACGGTCCGGTGGATGGCCCCCTCACCGAGAAGCTGCCGCTCGCGGCGACCGGCCCCAAGGGGAAAGTGCGCGCCGCCGTCTGGGAGCAGGCGCAGAACCTGCATGAGCAGGGTCGTGTCAAGGCGGTCGAGGTGCGGGCCTCGGACTTCTTCGGGCCCGGCGTGACCGATGGCGGCCACCTGGCCGCGCGGGTCATGCCACGACTGCTGCGCGGCAAGCCGGTTTCCACGCTCGGGGATCCGGACGCCCCGCACAGCTGGAGCTATCTCCCTGATGTGGCCAGGGCCCTGGTCGAGGTCGCGGGGGAGGAGCGGGCCTGGGGACGGGCCTGGCACGTTCCGACGGAGCCCGCGCTGTCCACCCGGGAGATGGTCGACCGCCTTGCCGCTCAGTCGGAAACGGGGCCGGTCGCGGTGCGCAGGCTCTCGCCGGCCGTGCTGGGTGTCCTGTCGGTCTTCTCCCCCCAGATACGCGAACTGAAGGAGATCCGTTACCAGTTCGACCGACCGTTCGTAGCTGATTCAAGCGCCTACGAAGCTGAACTCGCGGTACGAGCCACCCCCGTCGATGAGCAGGTCAAGGCAACGGTGGACTGGTGGCGTGAGCGACTGGCCACCACGGGATGACATCTGCGACGACGAAGGATTCCATGGCGAGTTCAGCACGAGCGCGGCCATGAGGACGTCGCGATCGCGGGGACGGCCTGCCGGTTTCCGGGGGCGCGGAATGTGAACCAGCGCCTGCGTGCGAGCCGGGCGGGTACCGGTGGGCGAGCCTCGCCGCACGCGCCCGCAGATCAGTCGCTGCGCTGCGCTGGACCGCGCCAAGGACCCCGGCTTCCGGCCGCCGCAGGCAACCGGAGTACCGAACTGCGGACGAACCGTCGGCCGACGCACGGTTCTCGGAGGTCTCATTCAGAGCGCGGTGACCGGAAGTCGGTGAGGAGCAGGGCGATGTCGTCGGCCCGGTAGGAGGATCCCCGGGCGTTGTGCAGGAGCCGGTCGGCGAGTTCGTCCAGGGAGTCCGCGCGGGCGTGGGCGAGGGTCGTCCGCAGTCGGTCGATCCCCACGTCGATGTCGGTTCCACGTTCCTCGACCAGGCCGTCGGTGTAGAGGGCGAGGACGGATCCGGGCGGGAGGGCGATCCGGGTTGGGGGATAGGTGCTTGCGCGCTCCACGCCCAGGACCGGACCGACGTCCAGGTCAAGGGTGTGGGTCGTGCCGTCGGGGCGCCGGAGCAGGGGTGGGGGGTGACCGGCGGTGACTGCGTGGGCGTGGTGGCTGTGGTGTTCGAGGTGGATGTAGCAGCAGCTGGCCAGCAGCCCGGGGTCGAGGTCGAGGAGGGTCCGGTTGACGCCCGCCATCACCTCGCCGGGCGTATGGCTCACGGCCGCAAAGGCCCGTACGGCACTGCGCAGCTGGGCCATGGTGGCCGCGGCGGCGATGCTGTGCCCCTGCACGTCCCCGATGACGAGACAGACACCCCGGTCGGTGGGGATGACGTCGTACCAGTCGCCGCCGATGTCCATTCCGCTGGTACCGGGCAGGTAGCGGGCGACGGTGTGCATGCCCGGGACTGCCGGCAGCCGGTGCGGCAGGAGTGCCTGCTGCAAGCCGCGTGCGACGGCGTACTCCGAGTCATAGAGTCGCGCTCGTTCCAGCGCCTGAGCGATCAGCCCGGCGAGTGCCGTGAGGACGCTGCGGTCCTTCTCCGTGAACCGATGGACCTCGTCGAAGCCGAGGACGCAGGTGCCGACGGGGCGGCTGGAGGCGATCAGCGGCAGGTACGCCCAGGAACTCACCTTGCCGGTGGGGATGTCCGGATAGCCCCGGGAAAGATCCTGCTGCGACTCGATGAAGAGCGGAGCGCCGGAGGTCAGGGTCTCCGTACCGGGGAGGCGGGCGTGCACCGACACGCCCTCCAGCCAGTCGAGGAAGTCTTCATGGTGGCCGGTGTGGAAGAGCCGGTGCATCGCTCTGTCGCGGACGACGTAGATCGCCAGCTGCTGGCCTCCGAAGGCCGGCAGCAGCTGCTCGGCGACGACTTCGCAGACTTGCCGTGTGGTGACTGCCTCGGTCAGCGCGCTGCCCAGCTGCAGGACGCGGTACACGACGCCCATGCGGGCCGGTCTGGGGGCGATTGCTGTCCCGGCCGGGGAGGGGGACATCGCGGAGTCCGGGGGTGGCTGACCGATGGGCACCACCCGGCCGGTCACTCCGTCCGCCTCCGGATGGAGGGAGAAGGAGAGCCACTGCTCGGGCGGGCGGTGGGCCAGGAAGGAGGCCGGCATCTGCGAGATCATCGCGGACCGGTGCCGGTACTCGATGTCGGGATCGGAAAGCCACGGCACGTCCCACAGGAATCGGCCCAGCAACTCCTCACCGGGAACGTCCAGCAGTTGCAGGGCGCTGCGATTGGCGTAAGTGACGCGCCCGTCAGGGGCGAGGGAGAACAGGCCGTCCCGCAGCCGCTCGACCGCGGCGAGGGCCGTGTGGCCGGCCCGGGCGTCCACGACCGCGCCGACCAGGTGGACGGGCGCCCGCGCATCGTCGGCCTCCGGTACGCGGCGCCCCCACAACTCGACCGTGCGGTACCCCTCGCCGCCTCCCGTGAGGTCCCGTACGCGCAGGCGCCGCGCGGTGATCCGGCCCTCGCCGGCTGCCTCCCGGCCAGCGGCCCGGAACGAGGCGAGATCGCCGGGATGCAGGCAGGAAGCAAGCGTTTCGGCCCGTCCGTCGAAAGCACGGGGGTCGAGACCGAAGATCGCACAGAGCTCGTCGTCCGCGGTGACCGTGCCCGAGACGACGTTCCAGTCGAACAGGCCCACCCGCACGGGCTCTGCCGACGGAGCCGGGATCTCGACGGGAACCGTCTGCGGGTCGCATTCCACAGGATCGCCGGTACGGGCGCGGAGGTCGGTGAGGGACTCACCCAGCCGACCGGCGATGCTCCGCACGCGGCGGCGCTGGGACCTGGAAAGGCCTTCGCTGCCGGGTGGGGCCGTCCAGACGATCGCCAGCGCCCCGAAGGCCTCCCCGCCCGCGCCCACAGGCACGGAGCAGGAGCCGAAGGCGTACGGCAGGGCCACCGCGAGCTGGGGGAACCGGCGCATCGTCTCCTCGGCGTCGGCCAAGTGCACGGTGCGCCCCGAGCCGTATGCCACGGCGACCGGGAGGGGGCTGCCCACCGGGATGAGACGCCACCCACCGAGCAGCGAGGGTGGCACCCCGTACGTCGCGGCGAGCACGATCGACCGGCGGTCGCGGGAACGGAGAAAGACACTGCCCGCGTACGCGCCGGTTGCTTCGACCGCTTCGACGACGGCCGCGGCGAGCAGATCCTCACGCTCCGCCGTCCCGCCGACGAATATTCCGCGCATATTTCCAGTCTGCGCAGGTCAGCCCACTGGCGCCCAGCGAGACACACCGCTCCCGGACGGGCGCGTCCGGTCACCGTCGCCACGATGCGGCTTTGACCCGGAGCCGGGGACCCCGCGTGTCGCCCCGCACGCCCCCGGCAGCTGCTCGTCGGGGCAGCGGCCCATGACCGGGGGCGCTCCGTCCTCGTAGGAAGTTGAAGATGGGACAAGGTGGGACAACCGTCAGGGGTGAGCTCACTGCGGCGATTCATCCCTCGTCGTGGTTGATGCACGTGTGGTGTGCGCGGGCCCTCGGGGCCTGGCGTACCCGACCGGACCGGGCACAGGATGTCGGGTCCGGCAGGGTGGGTCCTTCCTAACGTGAGTGATCGAAAGAAAAGGGAGGCCGAGGTGCTGGAGCGGCTGAACCAGGCCATGGAGCACATCGAGTGCCACCTTGATCAGCGGATCGAGGTGTCCGACCTGGCGCGGATGGCGATGACGTCGGAGTACCACTTCCGGCGGCTGTTCTCCGCACTGGCGGGGATTCCGCTGTCGGAGTACATCCGGCGCAGGCGGCTGACGGTCGCGGGTGCCGAGGTGCTGGCCGGGGAGCGGACGCTACTGGAGGTTGCGGTGCGCTACGGCTACACCTCGGGGGAGGCGTTCGCGCGTGCGTTCCGCGCGATGCACGGCGTCGGTCCCGGCGAGGCCAGGCGGGCCGGTGCGAGTCTGCAGTCCCAGCCACGGATGTCCTTCCGCCTCCTCGTCGAAGGGAGTAGCAGCATGCGGTACAGGATCATGGAGAAGGAGGAATTCCGTGTGGTCGGCAGGAAGGCGCGCGTCCCCCTCGTGCACGAGGGGGTGAACCCGGCCATCGCTGCCTTCATCCGGGGCATCGGCCAGGAGACGCTGCAGCGCATTCAGAGCCTGTCCGATCAGGAGCCGGAGGGGATCGTCTCGGTGAGTGACAATCTGGACGACAGCCGCGCCGAGGGAACCGAACTCGACTACTACCACGGCGTGGTGACCCGCGCCGCCGTGCCTGAGGACATGGACGCGCTCACCGTCCCGGCCGGGACGTGGGCCGTCTTCGAGAACTCCGGGCCGTTTCCGCAGGCGCTCCAGTATCTGTGGCGGGACGTGTTCACGCAGTGGTTCCCGTCCAATCCGTACCGGAGCCGGCCGGGGCCCGAGATCCTGCGGACCCGGCTGTCGCAGGACGCGGCACAGGCGGACGCGGAGCTGTGGATCCCCGTGGAGCGGACTGCGGTCTGAGCGGTAGCGGGGGGGGGGGGGGGGGGGGGGGGGGGGGGGGGGGGGGGGGGGGGGGGGGGGGGGGGGGGGGGGGGGGGGGGGGGGGGGGGGGGGGGGGGGGG
>NZ_JBWKDT010000029.1:3249-98355 GCF_056435785.1 Streptomyces sp. NPDC043870 | reverse complement strand
TGGATGTCCTGTGGGCAATGCTGCGCGACAAGAGGCTCTTCACCTCCACCCCGCCGGTCACGCAGGCGGCTTGACACGATCATTGAGATTCTCCTCGACGGCGACTCCCTCAGCTCGGAAGGCGCGACCCTGCGCCGACACATCGAGGACCGCACCGACCACCTGGCGCTCCCCGCCTACGCCGTACTGGGTGACGCCGGCTGCGAGCGTCTCGCCGAACTCGCGCCCTCCTTCCGCCGTGCCGTCGTCGAAGCCGGCCTCCTCAAGTTCGGCTGATCGCCGGCCCGTACCGTGAAGACGGGTGGCGGCTCGTCTCCTGTTTCGCACCGATCGGCGGACCCGGCTCGCCGGACCCAGGGGCGGCCGGATTCGTACGCCTGATGCTCGGACCGGCGTCTGCGGCGGCCGGGGAGCCGGCCCGGCGAAGCCGGTACTCCAGCTCGCGCAAGAGCGCCAGTACGTGGCCGCGGTCCTTGTCGGCTGAACAGGGGCTGGCCGAGGGGCCGGTTCGCGGTGGCCTGCGCCGCCCTGGCCGCCGCTACCGTCGCCGCGACCGCTGAACCTCCTTGGCACTTGAACGCTGGCGCTCAAGCGGCTTCCCCCAAACAGGGTGTCGTCTCTATTCGGTCATTCCCCTACCGGTCGGTAGACACGGAACTCCTCGAATGGAACGCTCCCTACAGAACGCGGGGCCGTTCACGCGCCGTTCGCATTCCGCCATCCCCCTGCTTCGGCCCGCCTCGCCGCGCCCGGCGCCACACCAGAAGGCGCCCGGTCGCGTCTCGCACACGAGCCGCATCTCGCACCAGCAGGAAGTCCTCGTACCAACCGAGGCCTGCGTCCTTCTCGCATCAGCCGAGTCCTCCCCCTGCCTCGCGAGAGGAGTTCACCTGATGAACATCCGAACCAGCCCGGCAGCACTGACCATCGTCCTCGCCACAGCAGCAGCACTCCCCGCCCCCACAGTCGGGGCCGCCGCGCCCGCGGCCACCGGACCGACGGAGTTCACTGTGGACACGACGTCCGACGCGGTCGATGCCGACCCGTCGGACGGCCTGTGCCGCACGGCGTCGGGCGCTTGCAGCCTGCGCGCCGCGGTGATGGCCGCCAACTCCCGTCCGGGTAGCAGCATCACCCTGTCTGCCGGCCGCTACCGGCTGACCGTCCCACCCGATCCCCGCCTGATCAACGGAGACCACCCCGACCCGACCACGGGCGACCTGAACGTCGACGCACCCACCACGATCCGCGGCTCCGACGCACGGACCACCGTCATCGACGCCAACCACCTGGACCGCGCCTTCCGTATGCAGGCGGACACGACGCTGTCCGATCTGACGATCACCGGAGGAGTGGCCAAGCAACGCGAACTGCCCATCACCGACACGGGTGGCGGCGGCATCGCCAACGGACACCACATGACGCTGCGACGGGTCGCCGTGACCGGGAACTCCGCGGGCTACGGCGGCGGCATCTTCAACATCCCCGGCTCGCACCTCGATCTGATCGACAGCACCGTCAGCGGGAACGCCGCGGGAGAGGCCGGGGGCATCAGGTTCGACGACAGCGGCACCGTGACCAACTCCACGATCGCCGACAACCGCGTGACGAACCCGGGCGACCGTCCCGGCAGCCTCGCCGGCTACGGCGGCGGGATCGACATCCGCGGGCTGGAACCCGTGGACATACTCAACTCGACCATTTCCGGCAACAGTTCGAGCGACGGCGGAGGCGGCATCAACATCGCCCCCGCCTACCTCGACAGCCTGCCCTCACCGATCCCCGACGTCGTCGATCTGCCACTGGGGCAGCTGAGGTTGCGCAACTCCGTCGTCGCCGGCAACACCGTCGACGGCAAGGCCGCCAACTGCAAGAAGGCCTTCGCCGCCATCACATCGAAAGGCCACAACCTCGACGGTGACGGAAGTTGCCGACTCACCGCCTCGGGCGACCTGCCCAGCCGTACACCGCTGATCGGCCCGCTCGCCGACAACGGCGGCCCCACGGACACCACCGCGTTGCTGCCGGGAAGCCCCGCCCTGGACGCGGCGATCGACTGCCCGGCCACCGATCAGCGCGGAGTCGCCCGCCCCCAGGGCGCCGCCTGCGACATCGGCGCCTACGAGCACACGCCATGACCACGCCGCTCGCACCGACATCAGGGGATGCGATGGGATCGCCGAGCCTGCGCAACACCCTGGCCCGCGCCATGACCGCGGTGCTGGCCCTGCTGCTGTCCTCCCTCGCCGTTCCCCCGCCCATGGCCCGGGCCGATGGCGCTCGCGACTCCCTCGTCGTGCACACCGACCGCGGCTGGGTGCGCGGCGCGGCCCACCGCGACGGCGGCCGGGTCTTCCAGGGCATCCCCTTCGCCGCCCCGCCGACGGGCAAGCTGCGCTGGCGTCCCCCACGGCCCGTCGAACGATGGTCCGGCGTGCGCGACGCCACCGCGAAGGCCAGCCCCTGCCCCCAACTGCCGCTGACACTGCTCCCCGACGGCGGCCCCGTCCTGCCCGGCGAGTCCAATCGCACCGGCAGCACGACGGAGGACTGCCTGTACCTCAATGTGTGGACACCGGCCCGCAGCGCCGGCCGACCCCTCCCGGTACTGGTGTGGCTGCACGGCGGCGGCAACGCCTACGGCGCGGGCAGCGACTACGACGGCGCTGCGCTGGCCGCGCGAGGCGTGGTCGTAGTGACCGTCAACTACCGCCTGGGAGCACTGGGGTTCCTCGCCCATCCCGCCCTGTCGTCGGAGAGCGGGGACCACGCCTCCGGCGACTACGGCCTGATGGATCAGCAGGCCGCGCTGCGCTGGGTCCGGCACAACATCGGCGCCTTCGGTGGCGACCACGACCGAGTGACCCTCGGCGGCCAGTCCGCCGGATCAGTGGACACCTGCGCACACATCGCCTCTCCGACCGCCAAGGGCCTGTTCAGGCGGGCGATTCAGCAGAGCGGTAGCTGCACTTCGGACGGTGGTCTGACACCGCTCGCGCTCGGCGCGGCCGAGCAGAAGGGAAGAGCCTTCGCCGCCTCGGTCGGCTGCGCGGACCCGACGACCGCAGCGCCCTGTCTGCGCGCCCTGCCCACCACCGAGCTCCTTCGCGGCGCCGGGACCGGGGCAGCCGGCTTGTGGGGCCCGAACACCGGGCCACGTGTCCTGCCGCGCCCTCCTCACAAGGCATGGGCCGAGGGCCGAGTGAACGCCGTCCCGACGCTGAACGGCAACACCCACGACGAGTACCGGTACTTCACCGCGCTGTACGTGGATCTGCTCGGCGGCGGTCCCCTCAACGCCGCCTCGTACGCTGCCCTGACCGGGCTCCAACACGGCGGCCGCGCGCCGGCGGTCCTGGCCACGTATCCAGCCTCGGCGTACCCATCCCCCAACCTGGCCCATTCCGCCGTCAACACCGATCAGCGGTTCGCCTGCCCAGCACGGGCCGACAGCCGCCTGTACGGCACCCGGGCGCCCGTCTACGCCTACGAGTTCCACGACCCTCAGGCGCCACCGTTCATGCCGGCACCACACACGCCGCAGGGCGCGTTCCACGCCTCCGAACTGGCCTATCTCTTCCCTATGGACTCCCTGCGCCTGACGCCCGCCCAGCGACGGCTGTCCGCCACGATGACCGCCTACTGGGCCCGGTTCGCCGCCACCGGCGACCCCAACAGGCCCGATGCCCCCGCCTGGCCTCGCTACACGGCCGAAGGAGACCGCATCCAGGTGCTGGCACCGGACCGGGTCGAACCCACCGCCGGCTTCGCGACCGACCACCACTGCGCGTTCTGGCTCCCGTCCTCCACTTGACCGCGCACGAAGCGGCGGCCCGGCTGGGTGTCGAAGGACCATGAACCGCCCGACCCCGGGGCGGCGCACGCCCCGTCGTCATTCCCCGTTCCGGGACGCCACGGGACAGGGCGCCCTCGCCCGAGGTTGCGCGCACCAGAACGTTGTGGTGAGCCGCGAGCGCCAGCAAGGCGACGTGCAAGGGCTCGGTCTCCAGAACGGCACCCGGTTCGAGCCATCGGGCGACGGCGGTGCCGCTCGCCATTCTGAGTGCGAAGCGCGCCAGTTCGTCAGCAACCTCCGGGCGGTCATCCAGCCCGAAGACTGCGCTCAGCGCGTCCTGCGCCCAGACCACCAGCGCGTCGCGGTAGTGGTGCATCTCGGCCCTGGCCGCCGTGCTGGCTTCCTGCAACTCCTCACGGCGCACACCGTCTACATGCGCACGCCTCTACGTGCCCGTCCGGGTGGTTGTGGCGGATGGCGTTGTCGACGAGGTTGGCGACGAGGCTTTCGATCAGCCTCGGGTCCCCGGCCGTCACTGCGGTCGGCAGGTGTTCGGCGAGGTCGATGTCTCTGTCTGTTGCGTGGTCGCGGCGGGAGGCGAGCACTCCTTCGACGACTTGGGCGAGGTCGAAGGTGTCCCAACGAGAGATTCCGCGCTCGCTGGTGGCGAGGACGAGGAGTGCCTTGACGAGCCGCTCTTGGTGCTCGCCAAGAGCAAGGGCCTCCTGGCAGGCCGAGCGCAGGGTGTCGGTATCGGCGTCGGGGTCGGCGAGGGCGACTTCGAGGAGGGTGCGCAGGCCGGCGAGGGGGGTGCGTAGCTCGTGGGAGGCGTTGGCGACGAAGTGGCGTTGGGCGTCGAAGGAGGCTTGAAGGCGGGCGAACAGGTCGTCGAGGGTGTGGCCGAGTTCGGTCAGCACCCCGCGGCCTGCCCGGCTTCGAGGACGGCATCGCGCTCGCCGCACTTCTCGCCGCGATACCGGCCGAACGCCGCGAAGCCTTCGTACTCACCCAACTCCTGGGCTGCCCTACGCAGAAGCAGCGACGGCCATCAACTGCCCCATCGGCACCGTCCGGTCACGGGTGGCTCGCGCCCGGACCTCACTGATCGAACTGCCGAGAAACGCCGAGGCTCCCACTGCTCACGGCAAGCCGGAGCAGCCGGACCAGGGCAGCCGCGGCACCGACCCGACGCTTGCCCTCAGCGCCGCGATCGCCTGAGACGCACGGTCACCGCCGAGGGGTGCTGATGCTCTGAAGCTCAGCGCCCCTCGTGGTCCATCACAGCAAGGGGATTCATGGTGTGGTGCTCAGTAGTTGCGTGTGTAGTCAGCCAGGTGGTCGTGACCAGCCGTCTCCGTCGCCCGACCGGCGCCGACGCGCTGTGGCTCGACCGCCCGAGCGCATGCGACCAGGAATCACGCGATGTAACCGACCCGTCCGACCCGAGCAAGCGCACCGGCCTACGGCCGACCCCAGTCACCAGTGGCCCTCCTGGGGAGATTCTGGGGAGTACGAGGTGCTCTGGGGAGCGCGCGGGGAGTACCGATTGCGAAACGCGGCACGATCCTGAAAGGCGCCGAAAGGCCCATCTGCACAGGTGAGATGCGAACACTGTCGCATCTCCGCAGGTCAGCGCCATTGGGAAGACAACTTCAAGAAGATTTCAGCCTGGGCTGCAATTCTCTTTGCTCCTACACTCGTTGGCACCATCTACGGCATGAACTTCCAGAACATGCCGGAGCTTCACTGGGGGTTCGGATACCCCTTCGCGATCACCCTCATGGGGATGGTTTGCGCCAGTTTGTATGTGATTCTTAAGCGCCGGGTCTGGCTCTAGCTAGATTCCCCCGCTTCTGGCCCAGCATTCCTTCACACTTTGCTCTCGCATCGGTCAGAGTTCGGACCGCAAGAGACTCTGGGGAGTCTCTGGGGAGAAGTGATGCGGGTGATCTCTTCGCGCAACCCCCGACAAGCCCTTGACCATGACTTTCGCGCACCCAGCGAACGCTGGGGAGAATCCGGGGAGAAACGACCGGCCGACAAGGCTGGTGCCGTCAAGCCCGCTCGGCTGCCTCCTCCAGGAACCGGTCGGCCCCGGGCCTCATCGCAGACAGTGACATTCGTGCGGGGCCTCGCCCGCGAGCCGCTCTCGTTGCGGAAGCTCACTCGCACAGGGCCGCGCCCAAGGCCGAACCGTCCCGCCTGCCGCTCGTCCACGTCGCTCAACCACCGCACGGGTCAAGAACCCGCTAGGGATCCCGCCGACCTGGCCACTGGAGCGGCGGCACAGCATCCTCCTCAATGGGGTCCCAGGAGTACTCGCCGAAAAACAGCAGAGTAGCCCCTGACCTGCGGGTATGCCCCGTTCCCCTTCAGGTGCCGCTGCCAGGGGCGTTGACGCGGTTCTCGTACTCGCGGCGGGCCTTGCGCTGTGCCGGAATCGCCGGGGCGTTCGGGGTGCCGTCGAGGGGTTGGCAGCGGGCGAGGAGTTGGCGGTGGACTGCGGGCGCGGCGGCGACGCGCAGGGCGCCCTGGTCGAGCGCGTTGCGCTCGGCGGGGTCCAGTTCGGCGGCGCGGAGGAAATCGGCGACCTTGCCAGGCATGTCGAGGGTGACCGGCAGCTCCGGGGTGGGGGTCCTCGTGGTCGGCCGCGTGCTGGGGCAGGAGGTCGGCGACGGCGGTGCGGATGGCGCCTCGGCTGACGCCGTGCTCGCGGGCCAGGGCGGCGATGGACCGGCCGTCCAGGTACGCAGTGCGCACGGCGCGGCCTTGTCGGCCGGGATGGCGGGGCGGCGGCCTCCCTTGTTGCCCTTGGCTTCGGCGGCCCGTAGTTCGTTTGCCGACAGGCGCAAGCTGGCCGGCAAGCCACCTTGGGAAACGGAGCCGGGCCGATGAGGTAGCCGCCGCTGCGGAGCCTGGGTCCTCGCAGATCGGTCCCGGGTCCGCGCCCACCGGAGATGCTGCCACCCTCCACTACTCGGTGATACCGTATAGTGGTACTCGGTAGCACGCAGTACCGATAGGGCTGAGGAGGAATCGCGATGGACGACCTGACGGAGATGCTGAAGGGCACGCTCGAAGGGTGCGTGCTCGAAATCATCGACAGCGAGGAAACCTACGGGTACGCCATCACCCGTCAGCTGAACGAGCTCGGCTTCGCCGACGTCATCGAGGGGACGGTGTACACCATCTTGCTGCGACTGGAGAGGAACGGACTCGTCCAGGTGACGAAACGACCATCCGGGGTCGGTCCGCCGCGCAAGTTCTACGCGCTCAACGAAGCCGGACGCGAGGAACTCGCGAAGTTCTGGGCGAAATGGCAGTACGTCTCATCACGCATCGACAGGCTCAAGGAGGGCGGGAGATGAACTTCTGGGAGACCATCACAGGCAGCGATCTCACCAGGGAATGGAAGGCGTTCGAAGCCCGGGCCGAGGCCCTGCCAGACGACTACCGGGCGGCGTGGGAACAGATCAAGGGCCACCTCTTTCCCCATGGGGGCTTCACCGGCCGCAACCTGACGCCGATCCTCGACGCCGCCCTGGGGCTGCTCGAAGAAACAGCGGCGGACGGGCAGAGCGTCCACGAGGTACTCGGCGACGACATCCGAGGCTTTTGCGCGGCGCTGGCCGGTGGAGAAGGGGCTCGAACCTATCGCGACCGGTGGCGCGAGCAGTTGAACAGGAACGTCGCAAGGAAATTGAGCCGGCTGGGAGGCTGACGTGGGCATCCAAGACATCATCGAGGGCAAGAAGCAGTGGCGGGCACACATGGCTCGGGTCAAGGCACTCCCGCCGGACTACCAGATCGCCTACAAGGAGATGCAGAGGTACCTGTTCAAGGTCGGACCGATCGACCTGCCTGACGGGCCCCTGCTCCCCGGGATCGTCGACTTCTTCGAGGAGGGCGTCGCCGCGGGCAAGGGAGTCTTGGAACTCATCGGCAACGACGTCGCCGCGTTCTGCGACGACCTGGTCAAGGACTCTCCCACCTATGCGGACGCCTACCAGGAATCCATCAGCGGGGAACCCGGCACGGCCGAGAAGTGACACCCGCCGCCCCATGCCAGCGGGCGTACCCCGCACGCGCGGTTCGTGACGCCGCCGCGCGCCAGGGCCTGACCCACCGGGACCGGCCCCAACTTCCCCCATTACCGCAGCCTTCGAAGGGGAGGCCCCCATGGCTTCATCTGTCATGCCCACATCCAGGAACGGTGGCAGTCACCCGTCGCCGCCGCCCGCCATCTCCGCCGTCGGTCTGCGCAAGGCGTACGGCGACAAGACCGTCCTCGACGGCATCGACCTGCACATCCCGGAAGGGTCCGTCTTCGCGCTGCTCGGTCCGAACGGCGTCGGCAAGACCACCGCTGTGAAGATCCTCTCCACGCTCATCGGTGCCGACGGCGGGCAGGCCCAGGTCGCGGGCCACGACGTCGCCGCGGCTCCAGACGGGGTACGGGCCGCGATCGGGGTCACCGGGCAGTTCTCCGCCGTGGACGGGCTGATCACCGGCGAGGAGAACATGCGCCTCATGGCGGACCTGAACCACCTCTCCAGGAGCGAGGGCAAGCAGGTCACCGCCGAGCTGCTGGAGCGCTTCGACCTCGTCGACGCCGCCGGCAAGCCGGTGCAGAGCTACTCCGGCGGCATGAAGCGGCGCCTCGACATCGCCATGACCCTGATGGGCAGCCCGCGCATCATCTTCCTCGACGAGCCGACGACCGGCCTCGACCCGCGCTCGCGCCACAACATGTGGGGCATCATCCGCGAGCTCGTCTCTGACGGCGTCACCGTCTTTCTCACCACCCAGTACCTGGACGAGGCCGACGAACTCGCCGACCGCATTGCCGTGCTCAACGACGGCAAGATCGCCGCCGAGGGCAGCGCCGAGGAGCTCAAGCGGATGATCCCCGGCGGGCACATCAGCCTGCGCTTCACCGATCCGTCCGCCTACCAGAGCGCCGCCACCGCGCTGCGCGAAGTGAAGCGGGACGACGAGGCACTGGCGTTGCAGATCCCCAGCGGCGGCAGCCAGCGCGAGCTGCGCTCGATCCTCGACTGGCTGGACTCCGCCGGCATCGAGGCGGACGAGCTGACCGTGCACACCCCCGACCTCGACGACGTCTTCTTCGCCCTCACCAGCAGCAACGTCCCCTCTCAGTCCAAGGAGGCCGTCCGATGAGCTCCCTGCCCCTCGCCGTACGCGACTCGTCCACGATGCTGCGCCGCAATCTGCTGCGCGCGCGCCGCTACCCGTCCGCGACGCTGAACTTGCTGCTGACGCCCGTCATGCTGCTGCTGCTCTTCGTCTACATCTTCGGCGACGCGATGAGCGCCGGCATCGGCGGCGGCAGCGGCGCGGATCGCTCCGACTACGTCGCCTATATCGTCCCGGGCATCCTGCTGATGACCGTCGGGAGCACCACGATCGGCGCCGCGGTGTACATGGCCATGGATATGACCGAGGGCATCATCGCCCGCTTCCGTACGATGTCGATCCACCGCGGCTCGGTGCTCATCGGGCACGTCGTCGGCAGCGTGCTGCAGTCGGTCTTGAGCGTGGTGCTCGTCGGGGCCGTCGGCGTGGCCATCGGCTTCCGCTCCACCGATGCCAACGTCCTGGAGTGGCTGGCGGCGTTCGGGCTGGTCGCGCTGTTCTCCCTGGCGCTGACGTGGATCGCGGTCGGGATGGGCCTGTCCAGTCCGAACGCCGAGGCGGCCAGCAACAGCGCCATGCCGCTGATCCTCCTGCCGCTGATCTCGAGCGCGTTCATACCCGCCGAGACAATGCCGGGCTGGATCCAGCCAATCGCCGAATACCAGCCCTTCACCCCGGCCATCGAGACCCTGCGCGGCCTGCTGCTCGGCAGCGAGATCGGCCACAACGGCTGGCTGGCCGTCGCCTGGTGCGTGGGCCTCACGGTCCTCGGCTACTTCTGGTCCAAGGCCCTGTTCAACCGCGACCCGAAGTAGCCGGCATCACCACCTCGAAGCGGCAGCCCCGCCCCTCGTTCCGTACCGTCGTCCGGCCCGCGTGGGCCTCCGGTACCTGGGCTGACGGCCTCAAGCCGTACGACCGAGGTGAGGAGTGGCTCGACGCGCACCGCTTCGACCTCGACACCGCGCTGCGGCTGGCTGAGGAGGCCGCTCTGCGCGTAGTCCTGAACGGGTACAGCGTCGCCGACGTGCTCGCTGCCCAGAAGGCGGATGCCGGCGAGTAGCCGAGCAGTGAGCTGAGACAGGCGGTCCGGAGTCATTGCAGCTGACTCCGGACCGCCTTCGACTGTACGGCCCAGGGCTCTGCAGAGCCGATTGCTGCTACAGCCCGGCTCCGGGCTCGTCGATGGCCACGGTTCGCAGGGGCCGGTGACCCTGCTCGTCGAGCTGGGCGAGTTCATGTTCGTAGTCGACGGTGATGGAGCCGTAGTAGTTGACCACCGAGCTGCGGGCCGGGGAGATGTGCGCCAGAACCTCCGCGTCCACCTCGCGGCCGGCGCCGCGCAGTTCGCCGACGGCCAGGCCCATGTACTCGGAGTGCCAGCAGACCACGCGTTCGTCACGACGGTCAGGCACCACGCCTGCTCGTTCTGCTGCTCGGGTTGGCGCCGGGTGATCTTGCCCTCGCGGGCGTAGTGGAGCTGGCGGCGCAGGGAGTGAAGCGACTCGCCCCTGTTCGGCTGCCGGGCGATCTTCCTCCTGTAGCCCTCGTCCGACAGGTACTTGACCGCGTAGATCGTGCGCCGGATCGCCCCTTACCACCAGCGAACCGCACCGCCTCCAGCACCTTCGGCGCGAACTGGCGGATGTATGTGTGAGAGCCGTCCAGCAGCCGCAGATGCCCGTGATCCTTTGGCAGCCGCCCGGTCGCCCCAGCATGCGCGGCACGGATGCGGTCCATTGTTTTTTCGGCGAGTACTACTGGGACCCCTCAATGTCATACCTGCTTGGCGCCCGGACCGAGCGATACGTCGAGCTACCCTCGCACTCGCCGGTGCCGCTGCCCTCTTGATCGCCACCGGCGCCGCCATCGATGCCGTATCTCGGCATCGGCGTCTGGGCGGTGATCGTCGCCATGGCGATCGAACTCATCTATCGCCCCTGACACCCACGGTAGGACACGGGCGGGTGGTCTCCGCCAGAGGGGGACCGCGCCTGCCCTTTCACAGGGCCCGCCCTGACAGGTCAGAGGCGGAACCGCAGTCGGCAGATCACGGCGTCGGTGTCACGGCGAAGGGCGTGTGCCACGACGGCTCCCCGCTGGTTCTGCAGAACGCGCTGCCACAGTCGGCCCGGTTCGGTTTCGGGGATGAGCACGGTGATCCGGGTGTCCGGGGTTTGCGCGGCGAGTTCGCGTACGTATCTGGCGATGGGGCGCCCCAGGGCGCGGTGGGAGGACGGGATACGGACCAGCGGGACGCCCGGGTTCCAGAGGTCCCAGTCGCGGGCCAGTGCCTCTGACTGTTCTCGGTCCTCGGCGTCGAGGTGGCAGACGGTGACGGCGCGTACCTCGTCGCCGAGTGACACTGCCGCCGTTATGGCCTCGCTGGTGAGCCGGGTCAAGGAGGACACCGGAACGATCACCAGGGAACGCTCCCGATGCGGCGGTTCGGGGATACGACCGACCCCGAGACGCTCCCCGATTCTGCCGTACGCACGGTGCACCAGCTCGAAGGTGACCACCAGCAGCGGGAGGGCGACCACGATCAACCACGCGCCGTCGTGGAACTTGGTCGCAGTGACGACGATCGCGCTGACGCCCGTGAGCACGGCACCAATGCCGTTGAGAAGGGCCTTGCCCAGCCATCCCACTCCGCGCACCGCTAGCCAGAGACGGACCATGCCGGTCTGGGCGATGGTGAAGCCGACGAAGACGCCGATCGCGAACAGCGGCACGAGGGTGTTCGTGTCGCCGCCGGAGAAGACCAGCAGCGCAGCCGAGACACCGGCGAGGGCGAGAACACCGTGCCGATGGACCTGGCGGTCCGCCTTCAGTCCGAAGACGTGCGGCAGATAGTTGTCGCGGGCCAGCAGCTTGAGCAGCACGGGCAGGCCACCGAACGAAGTGTTCGCGGACAGCGCCAGCAATACCGTGGTCGCGAACTGGACTACGTAGAAGGCCCAGTTGTGGCCGATGGACGCGTCTGCGAGCTGTGCGAGGACGGTGACGCCCTCGACGGGCCGGAGCCCGAAGCGGGAGATCAGGACGGACAGACCGATCAGCATCACGCCGAGCAGCGCGCCGAGCGCGATCTCGGCGTGCTGGGCGCGGCGTACCGCCGGGGCCCGGAAGGACGGCACGGCGTTGGCGATCGCCTCGACACCCGTGAGGGCCGAGCAGCCGGAGGCGAATGCCTTCAGCAGAAGGAGCGCTCCGACGGTGGTGGCGTTCTCGGCGAGTACGGAGGCGTGGCCGGCAGCCGCATCGGTCGAGACGGGAGCTTCCCTGAAGAGCCCGACCGTGATCAGCACGAGGATGGAGGCGACGAAGACGGCAGTCGGCACGATGAATGCCTTCGCCGAGTCGACGATGCCACGCAGGTTGATGCCGGTGATGAGGACGAGGACGGCGAGGCAGAGCCAGAGCCGGTCGTCGTACAGCTCGGGGAACGCGGAGGTGAGAGCGGCGACGCCTGCGGTGACGGCAACGGCGACGTTGAGGACGTAGTCCAGGACCAGGGACGCGGCAGCGACCAGGCTCGTGCGTCGGCCAAGGTGGGCTTTGGCGACCGCGTACGAGCCGCCGCCGTCCGGGAAGGCTGCGATGACCTGACGGTAGGAGGCGACGAGCACCGCAAGCAGCACGGCGATCGCGAGGGTGACGGGGAGGGTGAAGCCGAGTCCGTAGCCGCCGGCCGCGGCAAGGACAAGGACGATCGCCTCGGGTCCGTAGGCCACGGACGCCATCGCATCGAGCGAGAGCGCCGCGAGGCCGGTGACGGCGGTGAGCTTGTGGCGCTCGCCGGTATCCGGCGGCTCCTCGGCGCCCCGGGCGCCATGATTCTCCGTGGTCAGAACAGTCATGCGGATCAGCGTGCGGCCGTGATTCCGGGTCGGGGAGCAGCTCTGTCGCGTTCTTGGCGCTCATCCACGCCTTCTTCACGGAGCCTTGACGCCCGTAGTCTTCGAGACGCGTGGCCTGCTGCGGAACCCGGCTCGTGCGAACGGACCGGCTGGTCACGGTCCGTTGGCCCGACGGGATCGCGCAACGGCTGGTCCTCCGCGACACGGAGGGCGGCCTCGTCCCCCTGGATCCACGTGTCCTGACGGGCAATCCGCAGCTTTGGCATCTGCTGGACGAGGGCGCTCAGCTCTCGCAGAGCCGCGGGCCACTGCAGTACGGGGTCGAAGCGCTGCGGGAACCGTCCAGGACGCTCGACGCAGAGACAGCCAAGGCCGTCTTCAAGGTCTCGGGGCTGGACACCTGAGCTCTGCGCCGCTGCCCGCCCCACCAAGCGCAGGCCGACGCTGCCCGCCACCGCGGTGCGTCATGAGATGGCCGTGGTCGGCAGTTCCGGACGGGTCGGCTCCTGGCCAGGAGCCGTCTGTACGGTGAGGACCATGGTGAGGCCGCCGCCGGGAGTGTCCTCCGCGGTCAGCGTGCCGCCGATCGCTTCGACGAAACCGCGTGCGACGGCGAGGCCCAGGCCGACTCCGGCGCCGCGCGGAGCATCACCGTAGCGCTGGAAGGGGGCGAAGATGCGTTCCTTGGCCTCGTCGGGGACGCCCGGGCCGCGATCCACCACACGGAGCTCGACGCGCTCGCCGAGCGCGCTGGCTGAGACCAGCACCGGTTCGCCGTCGGGGCTGTACTTGACGGCGTTCTCCACGATGTTCGCGACCGAACGCTCCAGCAGCCCCCTGTCGACTCGGACCATGGGCAGCGTTTCGGGGATGTCCAGGTCGACCGCTTTGTCGGGGACGCCGACGAGTGCCATGGGGACGACCTCGTCGAGGTCGGTCTCGCGGAACAGCGGGGTCACTGTGCCGGTCTGCAGGCGGGACATGTCCAGCAGATTGCCGACGAGTTGGTCGAGACGGTCCGCGCCTTCGTCGATACTCGCGAGAAGCTCCTCCTCGTCCTCCGCCGACCAGTCCACATCGTCGGAACGGAGCGAGGTGACCGCGGCCTTGATGGCGGCGAGGGGGGTGCGCAGATCATGGCTGACGGCGGCGAGCAGCGCGGTACGGATGCGATTGCCCTCGGCGAGCTCGCGGGCTTGCTCGGCTTCCCCGACGAGGCGCTGCCGGTCGAGGACGACGGCGGCCTGGGCAGCGAACGCGCCGAGCACCCGGCGGTCCTCGGCCGGCAGCACCCGACCCGTCAGAGCGAGCGCCATATGATCCCCGACCGGCATGTCGACGTCCGCGTCCTCGGGGCACTGGAGCGGATGCACGCCGCCGACACTCCCTGTGCAGGTCCACGGGTCGACATCGCTCTGTCGCTCGAGCAGTGCGACCGAGTCCATGGCGAAGGTTTCCCGCACCCGCTCCAGCAGGGCTTCCAGGCTCGTCTCGCCGCGCAGGACGCTGCCGGCCAGGAAGGAGAGGATCTCGGACTCGGCACGCAGTCTGGCGGCCTGGTGCGTGCGGCGGGCCGCGATGTCGACGACGGAGGCGACCGAGACGGCGACCCCGACGAAGACCACGATGGCGACGATGTTCTTGGGGTCGGAGATGGTGAGTTGGTGCAGGGGCGGGGTGAAGTAGTAGTTCAGCAGCAGTGAACCGAAGGCCGCCGACGCCAGCGAAGGGAGCAGTCCGCCGAGGAGCGCCGCTGCCACGGTCAGCGACAGGAACAGCAGCATGTCGTTGGCGAGGCCGAGGTCCGCGTCCACGTTGGTCAGCAGCAGCGTCAGCAGGGCCGGTCCCACGACACCGGTCAGCCAGCCCCAGATGATCCGGGAGCGGCCGAGCCTGGCACCGCGGGCCACCGGCAGGCCACGGCCCCTGGCGACCTCGCTGTGGGTGACGATGTGGACGTCGAGATCGGGCCCGGACTCGACGGCCACCGTGGCGCTGACGCCGGGTCCGAAGATGTACTGCCATGCCTTGCGGCGGCTGGCGCCGAGCACGATCTGGGTGGCGTTGACACCGCGCGCGAAGTCGAGCAGCGCGGCGGGGATGTCATCGCCGACGACGTGGTGGAAGGTGCCGCCGAGGTCCTCCACGAGGGTCCGCTGGACGGCCAGCTCCTTGGGTGAGGCGGAGGTGAGGCCGTCACTGCGGGAGATGTAGACAGCGAGCACCTCGCCGCCGGCACCCTTCTCCGCCAGCCGGGCGGCGCGGCGGATCAGCGTGCGTCCCTCCGGGCCGCCGGTGAGGCCGACGACGATGCGCTCGCGGGCCCCCCACGTGGAGCGGATGTCGTGCTCGCCCCGGTACTGACGGAGGTATTCGTCGACCCGGTCGGCCGTCCACAGCAGCGCCAGCTCGCGCAGTGCGGTGAGGTTCCCGGGCCGGAAGTAGTTGGACAGGGCCGCGTCGACCTTGTCCGGCTTGTAGATGTTGCCGTGCGCCATCCGGCGGCGCAGCGCCTGGGGCGACATGTCGACCAGTTCGATCTGGTCGGCCCTGCGTACCACCTCGTCGGGGACGGTCTCCCGCTGCCGTACGCCGGTTATCGACTCGACGACATCGCCGAGCGACTCCAGATGCTGGATGTTGACGGTCGAGATGACGTCGATCCCGGCCGCGAGCAGCTCCTCGACGTCCTGCCAGCGCTTGGCATTGCGCGAGCCCGGGACGTTCGTGTGGGCCAGCTCGTCGACCAGGGCCACGGCGGGCCTGCGCTCCAGCACCGCGTCGACGTCCATCTCGGTGAAGACGGTGTCACGGTACTCCAGCTCCTTGCGCGGGACCTGCTCCAAGCCGTGGAGCATCACTTCCGTACGCGGCCGGTTGTGATGCTCGACGAATGCCACCGCGCAGTCGGTACCACGCTCGATCCGACGGTGGGCCTCGGAGAGCATGGCGTACGTCTTGCCGACACCAGGTGCCGCACCGAGGTAGATCCGAAGCTTGCCGCGTGCCATGGTTGTCGATTCTTTGAGTCGAGGGGGGAAACGTCGAGGGGGGCGACGAACGGTACCGGACTTCCGGACCTGGAGGGCTTCACGCCTCGAAGCGGTATCCCATGCCTGGTTCGGTGATCAGATGCCGGGGGTGCGACGGGTCCGCTTCAAGCTTGCGACGCAGCTGTGCCATGTAGACGCGCAGGTAATTGGTCCTGCTGGCGGCGGAGTGACCCCACACTTCCTCCAGCAGCTGCCGCTGGCTGAGAAGCCGCCCAGGGTTGCGGATCAGCAGCTCCAGCAGGTGCCACTCGGTCGGGGTGAGCCGCACGTCGCTGCCCGAGCGCTTCACCTTCTTCGCTGCGAGGTCGACGGTGAATTCCTCGGTCGTGACGAGCCACGTTTCGTCGGCCGCAGGCAGCGTGGTTTCCGTACGGCGGACGGCGGCCCGTAGCCGCGCCAGCAGCTCCGCCATGCTGAACGGTTTGGTGACATAGTCATCAGCCCCGGCGTCGAGCGCTTCGATCTTCTCATCGGACGTGCGACGAGCGGAGACCACCACGATCGGCACCCGGCTCCAGCGCCGCAGCCCCCTGATCACATCAACGCCGTCCATGTCCGGCAGGCCAAGATCCAGCAGAACAGCGTCCGGCGGGATGGAAGCAGCCAGGCGCAGGGCGGTGGCGCCGTCGGCCGCCGCGTCCACCTCGTAGGTGCGGGCCTTCAGATTGATCGTGAGGGCCCGGACGAGCTGGGGATCGTCCTCCACCACGAGCACCCGGGTCATCGGTGTGCCGCCTTCCTGTTGCGAGAGGTTGGAATATCGGTCGGGAACACTGTGGCGGGACGCGCCGGCGGGAGCCGGTGGCCCGAGGGGACACCCCGGGCTGCCGGCTCCCGCCTGCTGCCTCACGGCTCAGCCCTTGATCAGTTCCTTCAGGGCGATGTTGAGCTCGAGGACGTTGACCCGGGGCTCACCCATGAAGCCGAGGATCCGCCCGTCGGTGTGGTCGGCAACGAGCTTCTCGACCTGGGCGACGGTGAGGTGGTTCTGCTCGGCGACCCGGTGGGCCTGGAGCTTCGCGTACTCCGGCGAGATGTGTGGGTCCAGGCCGGAGCCGGAGGAGGTGACGGCGTCGGCCGGCACGTCCGAGGGCTCGACCTTGTACGTGGCCGTGGAGTTGTCCTTGACGACGGCGGCCTTGGCGTCCTTGACCCACTGGATCAGTTCCTTGTTGTCACCGGAGCGGTTGGTGGCGCCGGAGAGGATGATCGAGTACTGGGTGTTGACGCTGTTGCTGCCGAGGCCGTTGGACGGGCGCGGCTGGAACCACTTCAGGTCCGGGGCCGCCGCTTCCTCCGGGTCGTCAGGGTTCTTCTTGGGCAGGTTGTACGTCTGCCCGATCAGCGAGGAGCCGACGACCTTGCCGTCACTCTTGATCTCCGACCCGTTGGCCTCGTTGCCGAACAGGCCCTGGGCGACACCCGTGACGACCAGCGGGTAGATGACGCCGGTCACCAGGGTCAGGACGAGGAGGGCGCGCAGCCCTGCCCAGAGCAGCCGTGCCGCGTTTCCAAACGAAGTGTTCATGGTGATCAGCACGCTTTCTGAACTAACGCAGCCCGGGGATGAGGGAGATGAGCAGGTCGATGAGTTTGATGCCGATGAACGGGGCGATGAGGCCGCCGAGTCCGTAGACCCCGAGGTTGCGGCGGAGCATCTTGTCGGCGCTGGTCGGCCGGTAGCGCACGCCCTTCAGGGCGAGCGGCACGAGCGCGATGATGATCAGTGCGTTGAAGATGACCGCGGACAGGATCGCGGACTCCGGGGAGGTCAGGCCCATGATGTTGAGCTTGTCCAGGCCCGGGTAGGCGACCGCGAACATCGCGGGGATGATCGCGAAGTACTTCGCCACGTCGTTGGCGATCGAGAACGTGGTCAGCGCGCCGCGGGTGATGAGGAGCTGCTTGCCGATCTCGACGATCTCGATGAGCTTGGTCGGGTTGGAGTCGAGGTCCACCATGTTCCCGGCCTCCTTGGCGGCCGAGGTACCGGTGTTCATCGCCACACCGACGTCCGCCTGGGCCAGCGCCGGGGCGTCGTTGGTACCGTCGCCGGTCATCGCGACGAGCTTGCCGCCGGCCTGCTCCCGCTTGATGAGCGCCATCTTGTCCTCGGGAGTGGCCTCCGCGAGGAAGTCGTCGACACCTGCCTCTTCGGCGATCGCCTTGGCGGTCAGCGGGTTGTCGCCCGTGATCATGACGGTCTTGATGCCCATGCGGCGCAGTTCGTCGAACCGCTCGCGCATGCCGTCCTTGACGACGTCCTTGAGGTGGATGACACCCAGGATCCGGGCGCCCTTGTCGCCGTCTTCGGACGCCACCAGCAGCGGCGTGCCGCCCGCCTCGGAGATGGTGTTGGCGAGCGTGTCGGCGTCGTCGGCGACCTGGCCGCCGCGTTCCTTCACCCAGGCGATGACGGAGGCGGTGGCGCCCTTGCGGACCTTGTGCCTGTCGACGTCCACGCCCGACATACGGGTCTGGGCGGTGAACGGCACCCATGTGGCGTGCGCCAGCTCGCCCTGGTGGCGCTCGCGCAGGCCGTACTTCTCCTTGGCGAGGACGACGATGGAGCGACCTTCCGGCGTCTCGTCGGCGAGCGAGGAGAGCTGGGCCGCGTCCGCGACCTCGGCGGCGGTGGTGCCCTTGACGGGGACGAACTCGGCGGCCTGGCGGTTGCCGAGGGTGATGGTGCCGGTCTTGTCGAGCAGCAGCGTCGACACGTCGCCGGCGGCCTCGACCGCGCGGCCGGACATGGCCAGCACGTTGCGCTGGACCAGGCGGTCCATGCCGGCGATGCCGATCGCCGAGAGCAGGGCGCCGATCGTGGTCGGGATGAGGCAGACCAGCAGCGCGACGAGCACGATCATCGAGGTCTGCTCGTCCGCTCCCGCGTAGATCGCGAACGGCTTCAGGGTCACGACCGCGAGCAGGAAGACGATGGTCAGCGAGGCGAGCAGGATGTTCAGCGCGATCTCGTTGGGCGTCTTCTGGCGTGCGGCTCCTTCGACCAGGTTGATCATCCGGTCGATGAAGGTCTCGCCCGGCTTCGTCGTGATCTTGATGACGATCCGGTCGGACAGCACCTTCGTACCGCCGGTGACGGCCGAGCGGTCGCCGCCGGACTCGCGGATCACTGGGGCCGACTCACCGGTGATGGCGGACTCGTCCACCGACGCAACACCCTCGACGACGTCACCGTCGCCGGGGATGACGTCGCCGGCCTCGCAGACCACGAGGTCGCCGATGCGCAGGTCGGTACCCGGCACCTGTTCCTCGGACTTCCCGTCCTTGGCGAGCCGACGGGCGACGGTGTCGGTCTTGGCCTTGCGCAGGGTATCCGCCTGTGCCTTGCCGCGGCCCTCGGCCACCGCCTCCGCCAGATTGGCGAAGATCGTGGTCAGCCACAGCCAGGCGGCGATCGCCCAGCCGAACCAGTCGCCCGGGTTCATGATCGCCAGCGCGGTGGTGACCACCGAGCCGACCAGGACGACGAACATCACCGGCGACTTGACCATCACCCGAGGGTCGAGCTTCTTGATCGCGTCCGGCAGGGACTTGAGCAGCTGCTTGGGGTCGAAGAGACCGGCGCCGACGCGCCCGCTCTCCCCTTTGTGACCGGTGGGAACGTCCTGGTGCGGAGCCCGGGTCGGGGTTGGGCTGGACATCGCGTCCTCTTGCTTCTTTACGTCGATGGTCATGACGCCAGCCCTTCGGCGAGCGGACCCAGCGCGAGAGCCGGGAAGTAGGTCAGACCGGTGATGATCAGGATCGTGCCGACCAGAAGACCCGCATACAGCGGCTTGTCGGTACGCAGGGTGCCCGCCGTGGCGGGGACCGGCTTCTGCTCGGCGAGCGAGCCGGCGAGCGCCAGCACGAACACCATTGGCAGGAACCGGCCGAGCAGCATGGCCAGACCGATCGTGGTGTTGAACCACTGCGTGTCGGCGTTCAGGCCCGCGAACGCGGAGCCGTTGTTGTTGGCGCCGGAGGTGTACGCGTAGAGGATCTCGGAGAAGCCGTGCGCGCCGCTGTTGGTCATGGAGTCGGCCGGGGTCGGCAGGGCCATCGCCGCGGCGGTGAAGCACAGCACCAGCGCCGGGGTGATCAGGATGTAGCAGGCCGCCAGCTTGATCTCACGGGTGCCGATCTTCTTGCCCAGGTACTCGGGCGTACGGCCGACCATCAGGCCCGCGATGAACACCGCGATGATCGCCATGATCAGCATGCCGTAGAGGCCGGAGCCGACACCACCAGGCGCGATCTCACCCAGCTGCATGCCGAGCAGGTTGAGGCCGCCTCCGAGACCGGTGTTGGACGAGTGGAAGGAGTCCACCGCACCGGTCGAGGTCAGCGTCGTGGAGATCGAGAAGATCGACGAAGCGCCGATGCCGAAGCGGGTCTCCTTGCCCTCCATCGCCCCGCCCGCGAGCTCGAACGCCGGGCCGTGGCCCGCGAACTCCGTCGCCCACATCAGCAGCACGAAACCGACCCAGATCGTCGCCATCGTGGCGAGGATCGCGTACCCCTGCTTGAGACTGCCCACCATCCGGCCGAACGTCCGCGTCAGCGAGAATGGAATCAGCAGGATCAGGAAGATCTCGAAGAGGTTCGTGAACGCGTTCGGGTTCTCGAAGGGGTGGGCCGAGTTGGCATTGAAGTAACCGCCGCCGTTGGTGCCCAGCTCCTTGATCGCCTCCTGCGAGGCCACCGCGCCGCCGTTCCACTGCTGCGAGCCGCCCATGAACTGGCCGACCTCGTGGATACCGGCGAAGTTCTGGATCGCACCCGCCGCGACCAGCACGATCGCGCCGATCACAGAGATCGGCAGCAGGATACGGACGGTGCCACGCACCAGGTCGGCCCAGAAGTTGCCCAGCTCACCGGTACGGGAACGGGCAAAGCCGCGGACCAGGGCGACCGCCACCGCGATACCCACCGCGGCGGAGACGAAGTTCTGCACCGCCAGGCCGCCGGTCTGCACGACGTGGCCCATGGCCTGCTCGCCGTAGTACGACTGCCAGTTCGTGTTCGACACGAAGGACGCGGCCGTGTTGAACGCCTGGTCCGGGTCGATGGAGGAGAAGCCGAGCGAGCCGGGCAGACTGCCCTGCACCCGCTCCAGCAGATACAGGAAGAGGACACTGACCGCGGAGAAGGCCAGGACACCGCGCAGATAGGCGGGCCAGCGCATCTCGGCGCTCGGGTTGGCGCCGATGGCCTTGTAGATCCACTTCTCCACACGCAGATGCTTGTCGGAGGAGTAGACCCGGGCCATGTAGTCGCCCAGCGGACGGTATGCGAGAGCCAGCGCGGCCATCAGCGCCAGCAGCTGGAGCACTCCAGCGAGGAAGGGGCTCATGTTATTGCTCAGAACCTCTCCGGCTTGACGAGGGCAACGACGAGATAACCCAGCAGGGCGACGGCCACGATCAGGCCGACAATGTTCTCGGCAGTCACAGCTTCGCCACCCCCTTGGCGATGACGGCCACCAGCGCGAACACCGCGATCGTGGTGACGACGAAGGCCACGTCGGCCATCGTGAGCTCCTGGAAGAGATTCGGATTCTCGGACCGTTGGAGGAAAACACTTTTCGGCCACGGGCACGGCTTCCGTTAACGCCTCCCTTACGACCCACTGCACCGTCTTGACGCAACCTCTACGCCCACCTGCCCCTGGGGCCGGAACCAGATCCTTCGCCGGTGCGTTCGTGACCCTCCCCCGCATCGGTCTGCCTCAGGGTCCTGCGGCCCGGCGGACGCGGCTGGGCGCCGGTCACCAGGGTGTCCAGGCCCCGTCGGGTGGCCGCCAGTACCACCTGGTCACCGGCGCCCAGCACCCGCCCATGCGGCGGGCGCCAGTCGAGGCCCTTCCGGCCGAGCCGGAGCACGGCGAGCGTGCCCATCGAGGATGCGGCCGACCGCGTACCGGCTGTGCCGACGGCCAGCACGCGCCACTCGTTCTCCCGGAACGCCTCGTGGATGGAGTGCCCCTCGAGTTCCGGGTGCACGGCCACGTCGACGACGGTGAAGAGGAGGGAGCCGCGCTCGACCGGCATCACCCCCAGCACATGGCGGCCCATCATCGCGGCGGCGAAGGACGGTGCGGCGAGCGCGGAGACGCTGCGGCTGCGGGTGAGGTCGAGCAGGGACTTGCTGTGCCGGGCCATGGACACGTCGGCGGTGGCGAGCAGTTCGTCCCGTTCCTCGTCCGTGAAGTGCACATCCGGGCTGCGCAGTGAGCCGACGGCCGCCCAGTCGGCGGCGAGGGGGGTGCGCGGATCGTAGCCGACCGCGGCGAGGAGCACGGTGCGCATACGGTCCGCGGCCCTCACCGGCTCGACCTCGGAGGCAGCCTCGGCGAGCCGGGCCCGTTCGACGGCGGCGGAGACACGGGTGGCAAAGGCGGCGAGGACCCGGCGGTCGGAGGAGGGCAGGGCGCGGTCGACATCGATACCGGCCACGAGCAGCACCTCCACGTCCAGCAACCGCTTGGCGTTGCGGCCGCCCGGCACGTTGGAGTGGGCGAGTTCGTCGAGCACGACCTGCGGGCGGCGCCGGAGCACGGCGTCCAGGTCGAGCTCGGGGTACGTACTGCCCCGGTAGTCCCGCTCGGCCCGGTCCAGGACCTTCAGGCCGTCGAGCATCGCCTCGGTGTGCGGCCGGCCGCGGCAACTCCGCGTAGCCGACGACCACGTCCGTGCCGCGCGCGGACCTGCGCTGGCCCTCGTCGAACATCCGGTACGACTTGCCGACGCCCCGGGCGGCACCGAGGAAGACCTTGAACTTGCCGGACGCGTTCCCTGACCGTCCGGCGGTTCGTCGGGCTTCAGAACTTCTCCGGGTTCATGAGAGCGGCCACCAGGTAGCCGACCAGGCTGACGGACACGATCAGGCCGACGACGTTCTCCGCGCCCATGCGCGATCAACTCCCCTTGCACGTGGGTTGCTTGTGAAACACCGAACCGGGCCACCGGCCGGGCGCACACCCACGTTGACGTCTCGCTGGCGCCGCCAGTGCCGATGCTGACGCTGTCCTGACGCCTTCCATACGGATGGGGTGATCAAGGCGTGCCGGGAAGTCTGGTCGGCGGTGGGGACCCCATGGCCCCGGACGGATCCCGGGCGGCATCATGAAGAGCGTCGGCACCGTCCTTGTCCTTGTCGTGCTCGCCACCGCTGTGGCGACAGGTGCCCGGCGCTGGCGTATCCCCGCTCCCTCACTTCTGGTCGTCGCGGGCCTGGCCGTCGCCCTGGTACCGGGCGTCCCGGAGATCCGGGTCAGCCCCGAGGCCATCGGTCTCGTCCTCCTCCCGCCCTGCCCGCCGGGGCCTCCAGGCCCGGCTGAAGCACGCCCGGGACCTGCTCGGTAACGGACCCCGCCGAGTCCGCGGACCAGGTCTACCGGCAGCTGCGCCGTGAGCTGATACGGCTCGAGGCGGCAGAGCTCCAGCGGCTGTACGTCGACCACCGCATCAGCGACACCACACGCAGACGGCTCCGGCGCTCGCTCGACCTGGAGGACGCGCGGCTCACCGACAGCCAGAGGGTGCGCCTCTCAGCGGAATTCGGCGAGGCGCGGGCGCAGCCCGAGGACCGTGAGCACACTCGCGGCCAGCAGGGCGGCGACTGTCCAGGGCATCCGGACGCCGACGGCGCCCCGTCCCTCCCGTACGGCGCCGTCGAATGCCGCCCGGTTGATCCCCGTCACCTGGTCGAGAGCCGCCATCCAGTCCCCGAAGTGGGCGTTGGACATGCCGGGCTCCCAGCTGATGCAGAAGGCGATGGCCTCGCGCTGCTTGCCCTGTGCGACCAGGGACCGGATGGTGCGGTCGTCGTGCTGGTAGCGGGCGTATGTCTCGACGGTCTTCTCGGCCGCGGCCCGCTCGCCGGTGAAGGTGATGTTGTCCAGTTCGCGTCGGAATTCGCCGGTGAAGAACAGGTCTTCGTGGTTGGCGCGGTAGCGCTGCCAGGTCCGGGCGAGCTTCGCGTCGTACGTGGCGAGGGTCGCCCCGGTGAGGCCGTACAGCTGCTGCGACTTGTCGAGGAAGGACTGCTCGTAGGCGGGGCGCCGGGACGGGTCGAGGAGATAGCGGCTCTCGTCGGCGTTCGCGTCGTAGGCGATGGCACGTGCGCGGGAGAGGGCGACGACGGAATCGAAGGCGTCGCGACGGGCGATCCTGAGCTGTTCGGAGGAGGCGGTGAGGAGCTGGAGGCCGAGGCCGAGGGCGGTGAGGACACATGCCGTCGCGGCCAGGAGTCCCGGGTTGAGGACGCGGTGGAAGCGGCGGGCGACGTACCACTGGAGTAGGACGAGGAAGGTGAGCAGGACGAGGCCCAGTCCCAGCAGCACCTTGAACTGGGCGGTGAGGTCGGAGCGTTCCGCCTCGTAGGTCGCGTCGAAGGCACGGTCGTTGGACTCGACCAGCTGCCTGGCCTCGGGCAGCAGACGCTCGGCGAGCAGGTCGGTGGCGGCACGGTAGTCGACGAGGGCATCCGTCTTGCCGCCCGCGCGGCCGTCGTTCTCCAGCGCGCGTCCGAGGAGTTCCTGGTAGCGGGCGAAGTCGTCGGTCAGGGACTCAACGGTGCGCTGGGCCTGCGTGTCGCCCTCGGCGGCGACGGCGAGCGTGCGCAGTTCCCGGCTGATGGTCCGCCGGGACTGCTCGTAGAAGCCGGTGGCCTTGTCGTAGGGGACGGACATCCGGCCCTTCCCCGCATCGCCGCTGGACAGAAAGAGGTTGGCGGCCTGTGCGTCCATGTCGTTGAGGGCGAGATTGAGCCCGGAGGCGCTCACCGTCCGCGGGCCTGCTGGCCGACCGCCCGGTCCCAGGTACGGGATGCGGCGAGCCCCGCCACGAGGACCAGCGCGGCGCAGGCGGCGGTGAGCAGCAGAGTGACCGTGCGCAGCAGACGTAACCGGGCGGGCAGGGTGTCCCAGCAGCGGCGAAGGAAGGATTCCGCAGCGTCGGCGATCCCTTGCCGTGCATGGTTACGGTTACGGGGACCGTCCGGCCGCGGCCCCCCTCGTGGCCGCGAGCCGGGACGGTCCCCCTTCCGGGACAGCCGTCCGTGGTTCGGGCTCTGCGCCCGTCCGGGCCCCCGCCTCCGGACTGCGCGTATTACCGGCGGTGATGGTCACTCGCCCTCCAACCCCACGCCACGAACGGCTACCTGTCCCCCGTTGCGATCATTCTGCGATCGGTTTCGGCCAAGAACGGCACTCGTTGACGCGATCCTGACGCTCTTTCAGTCCTGTTTGACGCGTCATTGACGCCCGACGCCGGATGGCCGTTAAGAGCGCACAAGTTCCTTGGGTAAGAGGTGCTTTGGGCCCCACGGCGCATTAGATTCCTGTGCGGCCGCCGGAGACCGTGGATGTCAGTGGCATGAGAATCCGGCCGAACGCATCGGCCAGGTCTCCGGCGGACGAACCGCAGCGGCGTCCCGTCCCGTCGTCGTGCCGCCGCGCGTCCGTGTGCCGCCCTGCCGTCGCCGGGGCCCAGGCGACGGCAGGGCCCCGGCGGCCACCACGTCTCAGCCGGCCAGCCGAATCCATCAGAAGGTCTTCCGTGATGCTTCCCGCCGCTTCCCAGCAGGCTCCGACGACACAGGCACCCGGCGGGAGTCCCGGCTCCCGCCCGCCACGCAGGCGTTCCCGCCAGGGCGGGCTGTTCGACCCCGTACAGGTCCTGAGGTCCTTCCCCGAGGCGCTGCGCAAGCTGCACCCGCGGGCCTTGGTGAAGAACCCCGTGCTGTTCGTCGTCGCGATCGGATCGGTCCTCACCACACTCTCCGCACTGATCCACCCGTCCGTCTTCACCTGGGTGATCAGCGTCTGGCTCTGGCTGACGGTGGTCTTCGCCAATCTGGCGGAGGCGGTGGCGGAGGGCCGCGGCAAGGCCCAGGCCGAGTCGCTGCGCCGGGCGCGCACGGACACCGTGGCGCTGCGGCTGCGGCACTGGCGGTACGGCACCGACCTCGACCGCGCCGAGACGGAGGCCGTCGCCGCGACCGACCTGCAGTTGTTCGACTTCGTGCTCGTAGAAGCCGGTGAGCTGGTCCCCACCGACGGCGATGTCGTCGACGGGATCGCCGCGGTCGACGAATCCGCCGTCACCGGTGAATCAGCCCCGGTCATCAGGGAGTCGGGCGGGGACCGCTCCGGTGTGACGGGCGGTACGACGGTGCTCTCGGACCGGATCGTCGTCCGCGTCACCTCCCGTCCCGGCCACTCCTTTCTGGACCGGATGATCGCGCTGGTCGAAGGTGCGTCACGGCAGAAGACCCCGAACGAGATCGCGCTCAACATCCTGCTCGCAGCGCTGACTGTCGTCTTCGTCCTCGTCGTTGTCGCGCTCCAGCCGATGGCCGAGTACGCCGACGCCGCCCAGTCCACGACCGTGCTGGTGGCCCTCCTGGTCACCCTCATTCCGACCACGATCGGCGCGCTGCTCTCGGCGATCGGCATCGCGGGCATGGACCGGCTCGTGCAGCGCAACGTGCTCGCCATGTCAGGACGGGCCGTCGAGGCCGCAGGCGACGTCAACACCTTGCTCCTGGACAAGACCGGCACCATCACCCTCGGCAACCGCGAGGCGGCCGACTTCGTCCCCATTCCCGGCATGGACCAGATGATCCTCGCGGACGCCGCCCAGCTCTCCTCACTGGCCGACGAGACGCCCGAGGGCCGCTCGGTCGTCGTCCTCGCCAAGGAGAAGTACGGGCTGCGGGCCCCCGCCGAAGGGGAACTGTCTCACGCACGGTTCGTGGAGTTCAGCGCCCGGACCCGGATGAGCGGCATCGACATGAGCTGGGACAACGGCGCCGCCTGCCATATCCGCAAGGGCGCCGCCGCGCAGGTGATCGACTGGGTGGAGATGTACGGCGGGACCGTGCCGGCCGAGGCCCGCACCTGGTCCGACGCCATCTCCGCCGGCGGTGGGACACCGCTGCTCGTGGCCGTGAACGACTGGGACGGGCCGCGGGTGCTCGGCATCATCCATCTCAAGGACGTCGTCAAGGAGGGGATCCGCGAACGCTTCACCGAGCTACGCCGCATGGGCATCCGCACGGTGATGATCACCGGTGACAATCCCCTGACCGCGCGCGCCATCGCGACGGAAGCCGGCGTGGACGGCTACCTCGCCGAAGCCACGCCCGAGGACAAACTGGCCCTTATCAAGCGGGAGCAGGCCGGCGGCAAGCTCGTCGCGATGACCGGCGACGGCACCAACGACGCCCCGGCCCTCGCCCAGGCGGACGTCGGCGTGGCGATGAACACCGGCACCTCGGCCGCCAAGGAGGCCGGGAACATGGTCGACCTCGACTCCAACCCGACCAAACTCATCGAGATCGTCGAGATCGGCAAGCAACTACTCATCACACGCGGCGCCCTGACCACCTTCTCCATCACCAACGACGTGGCGAAGTACTTCGCCATCATCCCCGCGATGTTCGCGGGCGCCTACCCGGGGCTCGAGGCGCTCAACATCATGGGCCTGCACAGCCCCACCTCGGCCATCACCTCCGCCATCATCTTCAACGCCCTGATCATCGTGGCCCTCATCCCACTGGCCCTGCGCGGCGTCCGCTACACCCCCGCCTCCGCCCACGACCTGCTCCGCCGGAACCTGGGCATCTATGGCCTGGGCGGTCTGATCCTGCCCTTCATCGGCATCAAACTGATCGATCTGCTGATCTCCGCCATCCCGGGCCTCGGCTGACCACATCACGTCAGAGAGTCGTCAGGGAACAGCGGTTGAGCTTGTCCGGGCCGAATCCATTCGGTTCGATGAGTGGTGTGAACAGCGAGTGGCTCCTTGTCGACCGGCCGCCGAATACGGCGCTGCCCCGTCGTGCGCCCCGCTGCCCGGACACGCCCGGCTCCCGCTGACGCGTAGTCCATAGCCCTCGGGGCGCCGTGACCGACCTGGTCCGGCGCCCCCTTCTCCTGTCCGCATACCTCTTCACCCCTTCCGGTGACGAGGTGTGCCCGCACCCATGGAAGACGCATGCCTGAATCAAGCCTTTCCTCCCGTACTGTCCTGGTGACCGGAGCCACCTCCGGCATCGGGTACGAGACCGCGCGGCTCCTCGCCGAGCGTGGCGCCACCGTCCTCGTTCACGGCCGTACTGCCGAGGAGGGGCGGGCCGCTGTCGACGCGCTCGTCGCCACCGCCGGGATCGCGGCTGACCGCCTGCGCGCGTACGCCGCGGACTTCTCGCGTCTCGAAGAGGTCGAGGCGATGGCCGCCCGGGTCGTCGCCGAACACCCGCACCTGGACGTGCTCGTGAACAACGCGGCCATCGCCGCGCCCGAGCGCCACACCGTCACCGAGGCCGGCAACGAGATCGCCTTCCAGGTCAACTTCCTGGCCCACTACCTGCTGACCAACCTCCTCGAGCAGGCGCTCACCAGCGACCCGGGCGGCCGCGTCATCAACGTATCCTCCTCGCTGCACCGCACCGGATCGATCCAGTGGAGCGACCCGAACCGTGCCCGCCGCTACTCCCGGCTCGCCACCTACGCCCAGTCGCAGCTCGCGCTGACCGTCTTCGCCGCCGACCCGCGCGTGGCCGCCGTCTCCGTGCACCCCGGCATCTGCGCCACGGGCCTTCTCCCGCTCTACGGCCACCAGGGCGCCTCCCCCACCGACGGCGCTGCCCACATCGTGCGGCTCTGCGACCCGGCCACCGAGATCGTCAACGGCGCCTACTACGACCGCGGCGAGCGCGTCGACCCGGCGCCGGGCGCGACCGACGACCGCACGGTCAAGCGCCTCAACAAGCTCGCCGACGTCCTCGTCCGTCACCACGCCTGAACTCCTCGAAGGGATCCGCCGCCATGTCCAAGCGCGCACGCAAGAAGAAGGCCCGCCGCAAGAAGAAGGCCAACCACAACCGCAAGGCCGGCCAGCGCTGAACCCCGTGGGGGCGACCCGTCCGGGCCGCCCCCAACCCCGACCCCGGAGGGAAGTCCCAGTGATCCCGCTCGTGCCGCAGCAACTACCCGACATCGCACGGTGGTTCCCGGTCGGAGCCCCGGGCCCCGCCGCGGTGTCCGAACACGTTCTGGCCACTGGCGTGGGTACCTGGTGGCGGACCGGGCAGTACGCCCGCGTGTCTTCGCCGTCTCCTGCGCCGACCATGTCCTGCTGCGCGGCGATCCGCAGGCGCTCTCCCCGGAGGCCATAGCGCCGCTCGCCGGTCACTACGTCGCGGCCTCCCCCGATTCCTGCCTGTCCTCAGTTCCGCCTTCGACCGGGTCCACCCGTGGGAGCGCATGGTGTACACGCACCAGACCCCCGCACCCGCACCCCGTCCGCCTCGAGGCGTGACAGTACGTCGACTGGTGCCCGAGGACGGCCCGGCCCTCGCCGCCATCGGCCCCGGCACCGACTGGATCCGTCGCAGTTGGGAAGGCGGACCTGCCAGCCTGGCCGCGTCCGGTCACGGCTGGGCCGCCTTCTGGCATGGACGGCGGGCTTCCGGCTGGAGCGCGAGTACGTGCACGGCCTCGGGGAACGACGGAACAGCCATTAGCGCTAAGTAGTTGATCTTGAACGGCCCGGGGATCAATGGAACCGTGGTTGGCACTGAGATTGATCAAGACCGTCGCCGGTCCTTGACGCACCTAGGATTGCGAGGGTGACGGCAAGAACCAGTGACATCGAGAAGGCGGTTGGCGTGCTGCGCGCCGGGGGCCTGGTGGCTCTCCCGACCGAGACCGTCTACGGACTGGGCGCCAACGCCGAGGACCCCGCCGCCGTCTCGCGCATCTTCCAGGTCAAGGGGCGCCCGCCTTCCCACCCGCTGATCGTCCACATCAGCGGGGCGGAGCACCTGGACGCCTGGGTCCAGGACGTACCCGTGAGGGCCCGCCTGCTGGCCGAACACTTCTGGCCGGGGCCCCTCACGCTGGTCCTGCGGCGCGGTCCCCGCGTGCCCCTCGAGGCGACCGGTGGCTTGGAGACGGTGGCCGTGCGCGTGCCCGACCACCCCGTGGCACTCGCGCTGCTGTCGGCCTTCGGTGGTGGTGTCACGGCTCCGTCCGCCAACCGCTTCGGCTCGGTGAGCCCCACGACCGCGGACGACGTCCGTGCCGAGCTCGGCGACGCCGTCGACTTCGTGCTGGACGGCGGCCCCTGTGAGGTCGGTGTCGAGTCGACCATCGTCGACGCCACGGGCGAGATCCCGACCATCCTGCGGCCCGGCGGGGTGACGCGCGAGGACCTCGAAGCGGTGCTGGGGTGCCCGCTCGCGGTCCCTGCGACCAGCCACATCCGGGTGCCGGGCCAGCATCCGTCGCACTACGCGCCGCGTGCTCGGGTCGTCCTGGTTGAGCCGGAGAAGGTCGTCGCCGAGGCGGAGCTGGCGCAGGAGCTGGGGCACCGGGTGGGCGTCTTTCTTCCTGCCGCCTTCGCCGACGCTGAGGTGAAGGCGCACGCGGTGGTGGCGGTCCCCGGTTCGATGGCCGCCTATGCGCGGGGGCTGTACGGGTTCCTGCGCGAGCTCGACCAGCAAGGGTGCGACCTCATCGTCGCGTCGCTGCCGGCGGAGGAGGGGCTGGGACTGGCGATCGCCAACCGGCTCCGCCGCGCCGCGGGGCCCCGGACCACCGTGTGACCAGCGCCGACGCCGTGGCTTACTGCTCCCGGGTGCGGGGGCCGGGCGGATTCGTGGCGGATTCGGCTGAGCTTCCGCCGGTCTGGCAGGCCGGGCACAGCTCGTGCCGCCCGTCGTCGGTGACGACCGTTCCCCATCCCCGGCACACCTCGCAGCCCGCGGCCCGCGCCAGGTCGGCGCGGGGGGCGGTGCCGGGCGCGTGGTCGGCTCCGTGAGCCATCGGGTGGTGCCCTTCGGGGGTGATCGAGCGGTGAACCCGGTGGGTTTCCCCCTCCACGTATACGGGTCTCCTCCGACCGGGGCAAATCACGTAGGGGCAGCCACGGCCGGGATGGTCAGGACGCGGCAGAGACCGCCGCATCGAGGCCGCGAGAGGCGACGAGCTGTGCACTGCCGTCGGCCAGCCGGTAGGACAGCCCCACCACACCGAGGCGGCCGGCGGCCACCCGCTCGGCCAGGACGCGGGAGCGTTCGAGCAGCAGGTCCACGGTGTGCTCGATGTGCTCGGCCAGGATCTCGTCGGCCTGGTCGCGTCCGGCGGCGCGGGCTGCCAGCACGCTCGGAGTCACCCGTTCGACAACGTCACGGACGAAGCCACCGGGCACCCTGCCACCGTCGGCTGCGGCACGGGCGGCTGCGATGGCCCCGCACGAGTCGTGGCCGAGCACGACGACGAGCGGGGCGTCGAGCACGCTCACGCCGTACTCGACGGAGCCGAGGACCTCTGCACCGGCGACATGCCCCGCGGTGCGCACCACGAACAGGTCGCCCAGGCCGCGGTCGAAGATGATCTCGGCGGCCAGCCGGGAGTCGGAGCACCCGAACAGCACGGCGAAGGGCTGCTGGGACGGTGCGATCTCGGTGCGGCGTATGGCGTCCTGGTTCGGGTGCTCGGGGGTGCCTGAGACAAAGCGCTGGTTACCGGCCATGAGCAGCTCGAAAGCGTCGCGGGGCGTCGGATTCTGGATCTCGGTCATGGCGGCAGCCTACGAGTCGGCACCAGCCGTCGCACCGCCTGGTCCCGTCGGAGGTCGCCGGATCGGGCCACACCGACGGCCTTGTCATCACCCCCAGGCGCCGGGCGAGGGCGGCCTCGGTACGGAACCTCAGTGCGCCATGGTGCTGCCCCGCCCCGTATGGCCACCGGTCCAGGACCCTCCGTTCGTCGTCCACATCCGCACAACGAGCCAGGCGCCGCCAGCGCTGTCGGCCGAACGAGGGCGGACCGCCCGGGATCACTCGCCGTCCCCGCCGTTGCGGGCCTGCGCCAGCAGCGCCGCCACGACGTCGTTCGTTCCGTCCTCGGTCTGTTCAACGAGCGTGTCCACCACGTCGCCTGTGCCGGGACCGAGGACCTGCCGGGTGAGGCGTTCCATCAGCTCGGGGGCGGGGCCGCTGCCGGGGCCGGTGAGGTCCACCCGGGTCCGCCGGCGCGGGGCGATGATCTCCGGCCCGGCCGGTGCCTCGGTCGCCTCCGCTTCGGCGAGGGCCCGGTACAGCGAGGCGACCGAAGGATGTTTGCCTGCGTTCTTGCCCGTCTTGATCGTCAGCTTCTTCGCGATCTCCGGTACAGGGACACCGCGGTCCTTCACCGCGCGGGCGAAGAGAAGCATGTCCTCGTCGATGACCTTGGGCCGTCCGCCGTGGATGCCTTTGGCCGCGGCGGTCACCTGGCCCTCCAGGGTCTTCTCCCGGATGTAGTTGCGTTCGATCTGGGCTGCGGCAGCCAGGACGGCGAAGAACATCGCGCCCATGCCGTTGGGGTCGTAGATGCCGCTGAGCGGGCCGGTGAGGAGTTCGAGCTGCACGCCGGCGCCCTGGAGCTGCCCGGACAGGGTCATCAGTTCGGCGGCGTTGCGGGCGAGGCGCTTGAGCTCGTGGACGGTGAGGATGACCTCCTGGTCGGAGGCGGCCTCCTTGATGCCGTACGCCAGCTTCAGCGCCTCCTCCAGCTTCGGCCGGGTCTTCACCCGGGTGGAGATCTTCTCGGAGAAGATCCGCTTGCAGAGCGGTTCGAGCGCGTCGAGCTGACTCTGGAGTTCCTGCTGGGCGGTTGAGCAGCGCGCGTACCCGATCCGGATCGGTTTGGACCCCGCGGCGGGCGGCGCCGCCTCGATGGGCGGGCCCGGTTTCCACGGCCGTCCCGGGCCGCGGTCCTCGGGGACGAGGTGCCACCTGCCGGGCCAGCACGCTCACCCCCGGCAGCAGCACCCGGTTCCGGCGCAGCCACCCCACCGCCTGGTTGAACAGCGCCACCAGCCCCTCGGCAGCCGTCCACGCCCGCCCATGCAGGAAGGCACGGAACTTCCGACCCCACACCGCATCCTCGAACTGGTGGTAACCGTAGGCGTCCCGGATCTCCCACGCATGCTCGTACGGCGTCATCTGCCGCTCGATGTACCGCTTCACGCACGAGACGTCCTCCACGCCCAGGTGCTCAGCCAGGTACTCGATCACCGGCCACGGCACGTCCAGCGGGTCCTCCAGAAACAGCCCCAGATAGCGGACCGTGCACATCTGAAGCGCGAACCCCAGGCGGCTGTGATCCCCTCTCCGCTTGGCGTTCAGCTCCCGGTCCACGTCGTCGAGGTAGAAGAACCGCTCCAGCTCCGGACGGGTCGGTTCCTCCACGAACCGCCTGTACGCCGCCTGCTCATCAGTCAGAAATTCCACCGGCACGCGGCGGACGGTAACCACCGACCAGACAGCTCATACGATCTTTCGCCGAACCCCCGCAACGCAGACGATCACTGTGCCAGACGCCAAGATCGTTCCTTAGCGCTAACGGCTGTTCCGTTGTTCCCCGAGGCCGGTGCACTACGCCACCGGGAAACCGTCGGTGCGGGAAACTGACCCACGCGAGAATCGGCGCATGACCCCATACGCGGACCACGCCAGCCTGCCCACCTTCCCCGTCCTCCATGGCTCGTTCGATTTCGCAGTTCGCGAGCTGTCGTTCCAGGACGACTCGTTCACCGTCCGCTACACGGTCACTCCCGCTCTGCCCGACGGGGACGACGAGCCTCCCGTACTGCTCATGCTGGAAGCGGAAGACGATCTCGGCAACGAGTACCTCGACTGGGGCGGCGCCTTCGGTCCCAGCCCCGACGGCCTGTACACCAAGGGCAACGTCACGTGCCGGCCCGCACCTCAGGCCGGGGTAGGCGTCCTCCACGTGCGGCTTACTTTGCTGCGCGGCGGCGAGGAGTTTCCTTACGACCTGACCTTGCCTCTGTCGTGAAGGTCAGGGCAGCTCCGCCAGCCGGAAGCGCGCCTCCAGATCGCCACCACCGTCGGGAGCGCCCCGGGCCGCCGTGACGGACCCGGGCTCATTCGCCGACCGAGGCGCCGCGGTCGCCTTCGGAGCGGGGGTGGATCCGGTGGCCGGCATGGGGCGGAGGCACGGGCTCTCCGCGGCGGTAGGCGCCGGGGGCACGGGCGGCCGGGTGGTCGGCGCGGGCGGCGGAGGTGAGCTGCCAGGGGACGCTGGTGACCATGACGCCGGGGGTGAAAAGCAGCCGGGTCTTGAGCCAGAGGGCGGACTGGTTGTGGAGGAGGTTCTCCCACCAGTGGCCCACGACGTATTCGGGGATGAAGACGCCGACCACGTCGCGCGGGCTCTTGCGGCGGATGTTGCGTACGTATTCCACGATCGGGCGGGTGATCTCCCGGTACGGGGAGTCGATGACCTTCAGCGGCACGTCAGTGTCCAGGGTCTGCCACTGCCGCTGAAGCTGGGAGGCCGCGTCGCGGTCGACGGAGACGGTGAGGGCTTCCAACTGGTCGGGCCGGAAGGCGCGTGCGTAGGCGAGTGCGCGCAGGGTGGGCTTGTGGATGGTGGAGACGAGCACGATGGCCAGGACCCGGGAGGGCGGGGCGAGTTCGGCGCGCGGGTCGGTGACCGCGAGCTCCGCCGAGACCGCGTCGTAGTGGCGGCGGATGCCCCGCATCATCACCCACAGCACGATCCCGGCGAGGACCGCGAGCCAGGCACCCTGGGTGAACTTCGTCGCCAGGACGATGACCAGGACGAGCCCGGTGATGGCCGCGCCCACTCCGTTGACCACGCGGGTGATCTGGTGGCGGCGGCGCACCGCCGGGTCGGTCTCGGTGCGAAGTTCGCGGTTCCAGTGCCGGACCATGCCGGCCTGGGAGAGCGTGAAGGAGGTGAAGACGCCCAGGATGTACAGGTGGATCAGGTCGGTGACGTTGGCCTTGTAGCCCCACAGCAGCAGTCCGGCGACGAGCGCCAGCGCCAGGATGCCGTTGGAGAAGGCGAGCCGGTCGCCACGGTTGTGCATCTGGCGCGGCAGATACCGGTGCTGAGCCAGGATCGAGGCGAGCAGCGGGAAACCGTTGAACGCGGTGTTCGCGGCCAGGATCAGCACCAGGGCGGTGGCGGCCTGGATGAAGTAGAAGCCGAAGCTGTCAGCGCCGCCGAACACGGCCGACGCCAGCTGGGCGATGACGGTCCGCTGGGTGTACGAGCCGCAATCGGCGAGCCCGGTCAGCCGGCACGGGTCCTCGACAATGTGCACCTTGGCGACCACGGCGAGCGTGGTGACCCCGACGAACATCGTGATGGCGATGAGCCCCATCGCGGCCATCGTCGTCGCCGCGTTCTGCGACTTGGGCTTACGGAACGCCGGTACGCCGTTGGAGATCGCCTCCACGCCCGTCAGGGCCGTACAGCCGGAGGAGAAGGCACGCAGGACCAGCATCAGCAGCGCCAGACCGGCGAGCCCCGCGTCCCCGGGCTCGGCCTCGATGCCGTAGCGGGCGCTCTCGGCCACCGGAGCATCGCCGGCCAGGTAGCGGAACAGGCCGGTGCCCACCATGATCAGCACGCCGCTGATGAAGAGGTAGGTGGGGGTGGCGAACAGGCGGCCCGATTCGCGTACGCCCCGGAGGTTCATCGCCGTCAGCAGGACCACGAAGCCGATGGCCATCAGCACCCGGTGCTCGGCCAGCTCCGGTACCGCCGAGATGATGTTGTCGACGCCGGACGCCACCGAGACTGCCACGGTCATGACGTAGTCGACCAGCAGCGAGGCCGCGACCACCAGGCCGGCCGAGGGCCCCAGGTTCGTCGAGGCGACCTCGTACGATCCGCCGCCACTCGGATAGGCGTGCACCACCTGGCGGTACGAGAGCACGACGACCGTCATCAGTGCGACGACGGCTGCCGCGATCCACGGGGTGAAGTGCAGATAGGCCAGTCCGCCGAGGGTGAGCACCAGCAGGATCTCCTGCGTGGCGTACGCGACCGAGGAGAGCGGGTCGGACGCGAAGATCGGCAGGGCGAGCCGCTTGGGCAGCAGCGTCTCGTGCAGCTCCTCGCTGCGCCGGGCCCGGCCGATCACCAGACGCTTGAACACCTCGGTCACGTTGAACACAGCGCGAGCGTAAGCCGCCGCGAGCAGAGGTTCGACTCCTGAGAACGCATGCCCAAGCCGCCTGTCGGGTGATGCGCGAGGAAGGATTCCCGCAGGCGGGAAGCGTCTATGGTGACTATCCGGCCTCCTTGCAGCACCCCGGGCGTGGCGTTAAAGCTCCGTTAGGATTTCCCAGGCAACCGTACATACGGCGTAAAACAACTTGCCCGGGCCTCTTGACTCCCACCTGACTGCTGCTACGCGTCAAGAGCGCGTATGTCACCCGTTAAGACCGATGCGAATGGCGTCAAGGGCGCGTCAGAGCACGCAAAAGGCATCGAGTTCGTCCATAACGTCATCCCATGCGACGACGCATCAGACCGCGGAACCTGCGGCAGGGCCCCGGCCACGTCCTGCGGCCCGGCGATGCGGTACGCGACGTGCACTGGGCCGGGGACCTCAGAACGGCGTGGCGGTGTGCCGCCCTCCTTCTCGCCCTGCTGCTCGTCATCGACATGGGCAACGGCACGCTGACACTCGTGCGCACCGTCTTCTGGGCCGGGCTGGCGCTGCTGCTGCTCCTCATCCTGCTGCCCCCACGCATAACCGCGGGTCAGGGATGGCTGGAATCGCGGCACCTACTCGGCACGCGGCGCTTGCGGACCGACCGGCTGGTCTCGGTGATCATGTCCGAGGGGGTCGCGCAGCGGCTGGTCCTGCGTGATGTGTACGGGAACCGGGTTGAGCTGGAGTCGCGTGTGCTGACCGCCAATCCCCCGCTGTGGCATCTGGTGGACGCCGCGGCCCGTATCTCTCAGGAACGGGGCTCGCTGCGAGACGGCAGGGCGGCGCTGCGCAGGCTGTCGCAGCGCGTCGACGGGGAGACGGCCCGAGCCGTCTTCAAGATCTCCGGACTTGGCGAATGGACCGACGCTACGCCTCCGGCTCCCTCAGATCGTCAGGGCCACTCGCCGTTCCGCCCCGAAGGGTGATCGACGGGTGAGGAACCGCAGCGGTGCGGCCGCTGCGTACAGGAGGGCGGGCGACAGCCGCACTTCGGGCACGTCGCCGGCCAGTGCTCTCATGAGCGTGCTCCACGTCGGCGGACGGGCGATGGGAGCGTCGACCGGACCTTCGTCAGCAGCTGTGATCACGCGGCTGCGGAGACCGGTGGGGTCGGCGTCCTGCTGTTCCTCAAGACGGGCGCCCCGACGCGGGTACGCGACGCGACCTCGGTCGCCCGCTCGGCGACACCCTGGGACCGGCTGGTCCTCATCGCCCTCGCCCCGGCGGACCTTAGCCTCGGCCGCATCGACGATCGCCAATCGCTTGCCGTGGCTGTGCATCCCGTGCTGGTCCTGGCCGATTGCCAGCGGCATCGGCCAGGACCCGGACACTCAGCCGGCGCGCCAGGTGTTCAGAGAGTTCAACAGCGCGGCGCCCCGCTCGGCGTCATCGACGCTCACCGCGAACTCATTCCCCTTGAGCGATCGGACCACCAGGCACTCGCCGCCGCGCAGCATCACCGTCGTCCCCAGCCCGCTCAACCGGTACCCCCAGCCCCCCACTTGGGCAGGGGTCCGGTTCTCGGCGCGGGCCGATTCGATGTCCTGAGCAGGCCAGTGCCGCACCGGCCAGCCGAGCGGCCCGAACGCCACGTCCAGTCCCCGCTCGGTGACGCGGGCCTGCACGGAGGCGCAGAAGGCAACCAGAACGGAGACGAGGGTAAACGGCGTGATCAGCGCCCATTGCAGATCGACCAGGCCGCCGACGGTAGCGAGCACGGCGGCGATCACCACGAGGCCGGTTACAGCGGCAATCAGGTGAAGCCAGGGGTTGGTCGTGCGGGTGAGCCAGACGAAACGCTCCCCGTGGGGAATCTCCATGCTCGGACCATCAGCCGCCGCTTGAGTCGCCGCAACGGCCGGGCCACGCCGGCTTGCCAGCCAGCCGACCAGCCCCGCCACCGCTGCTGCGACTCCCGCCACCACGGCCCAGAGGTTCACTGAATCCGCCTGGCGCCAGTCCGTGTGGTCCAGATTCGCCCGGACGACAGCCGCCTGGACACCGGCCAGGAAGACACCCACCGATAGCAAACCGGCACCGCACCAGGCCCGCGCCGCCGGACTCGTGGCCGCCTCCGCACGCCGCCGTGCGAGTGCAACACTCACCACAAGGAGCGCCCAGATCAGCGCCGGAAAGAACGCGGCCGCCCACAACGGCATGGATCCGTCGGGTTCGCCGGAGCCGCCGTCCCAGTGGGTCGCCACGCGCGCCGGCAATCGGCCACTCGCGGCCCAAGGCAGCGCGAGGAGAACGGTCAGGATCCCCACAGCCCAGACCGCAACACCCCACACCCCTCTGGTCCTTCGCCCCATCTGGTTGTTCACGAAAGCCCCCTGATCATTTCGATGAGATCCGTCCTGCTGTAACCAAGATGCGCCGCATCTCCCACCAGGTCGCGCACCCGCTCCAGGAGCGCCGACCGCTGGCCCGCCCCTTCGGCCACGGTCACTCCACGCCCTCGCCGGAACTCCAACAGCCCCTCCTCACGCAGTCCACGAAGGCCACGAAGGACGGTGTTCACGTTGACACCCAACGCTTGGGAAAGATCACGCGCCGGAGGCAGGCGGTCCCCCGGACGGCACTCACCCTCGGCGATGGCACGCCTGATCGCGCCCGCCACCTGCTCGTGCAGCGGACGGTTGTCCGCGATGTTCAGCCTCAACAACATGGTGCTAATGACAATATCACCATGCTTTCAACTGGGCAGTGCAGCGAAGTCAGCCTCGCCCGGGCGTCCGATCCGCAAGCAGTGGTCCTCGCCCCGTGCGCGAACCTCACGGTCCTGCCGGCATCCGCCGACGCCGACCGTCCCCCCATGCGTTCATGCCGAGGCATCGGGGAGTCACGCACCGTACAGCCACACCCGTTTCGCAAGCGCGAGCAGCGGGCACACCGAGCCGTTCCCCCGGGTCACCTGGGGAGAATCTGGGGAGTACGGGCGGCTCTGGGGAGCGCGTGGGGAGTATCGACCGCATAACCGGGCCTGCCCCTGAAAGGCCGTGAAAGAAGCATCCACGCAGGTCAGAGTAAAGATCGACCGCATTCCCGCAGGTCAGGGCCACCCGGTAGACGACTTCATGACGAAGTTGTCCTGGGCCTCGACGCGCACAAGGACGTGCATGTTGCCGCCGTGGTTACGGTCATCGGACTGGTCCTGGCCACCTGCTCGTTCCCAGCCACGGCCGCTGCACAGCACCCCAAACTGCTCAGCTGAGCACGGCGATATGGGAGCGTGCGCCGGACAGGGGGGAGGAACCGGGTCTTATGGGTCTGCTCTGGCTCGCTTCCTGCAATGCGGGGGCGTGGAGACAACCGAGGCCAATCGCCCTGATCGGGCCATGCGCCGCAGCCGAGGGAAGAACGACACCGTAGATGCCGAGGCGGCGGCCCAGGCTGTGATCAGCCGCCGCGCTACCGCCGTGCCCAAGAGCGGCCAGGGGCCCGTGGAGGAGATGCGGCTCTACAAGCTGGCGAAGGACTCGGCGGTCAAGGCTCGCACCCAGGCAACCAACCAGCTCAAGGCAGTCATCGTCAACGCCGAACCGGCACTGCGCAAGTCGCTGGCCGGGCTGGGCACACTCGCGCTGATCACCCGTGTACTGAGCTCGAAGAGGTGGACAGGCCAGCCTGCGCCGCGGGCGTCTACACCCTGCGGGCGCTGGCTCGCCGCATTCACACCCTGGCAGCGGACGTCCGGAACCTCACTGCTCGCATCAATGCCAACGTCGAGGCTGTCGCACCGCTCTGCTCGACCAGTACGGGGTGGGAGCGGACAGTGCCGCTGCCCTGCGGATTGCCACAGAGGACAGCCCAGGTGACCACTCCTCACAGCCGCTACACCCCATTGTTGCGTGGGGTTTTGACGCAGATCGGCCTCGCCCTCGCCGACTGGGCGGGAGTACGCATGGCGGCCGCCCGCGGCGTGCCGGTCGGGCGGGACACGCTGCTGCCGTTGATCAGGGCTTTACCCGAGCCGGAGATCGGCCAGGTGGAGGTGCTGGGCGTGGACGACTTCGCCTTCCGCAGAGGCCGTCACTACGGCAAGGTGCTGATCGACATGGACACCCATCGTCTGCTTGATCTGTTCGACGGCCGAGACGGCGAGGACCTGGCTGCCCTGCCTGCGGTGACCGGCCAGCTCGGGGACAACGCTCTGGGGCGGCAAAGTCGTGGCCCGTCCCCGTTGCCCTCATCTCGAAGGTGGCTGCCGGTCATCCCACGTGACGACGATCGCGACGACACCGGCTTCGGGGATACAGGTGGCCTCGACCGTCCGAGCACGACGGTGTCGGATGTCACGGACGAGTTGGTGATGCGTCAATCGCTGCGGAGCGCCGTGCGAGCGCAATCCACCGGCGACCTGTCGCCGGGCGCGTAGAAGAACGGCGAGTTCGACAGGTTCGCACGGCGGGGCTCGCCGTACACGTTGTTCCGCCGTGGCGAGACGGATCACCGCCTCCAACTGCGGCCAGTAGGCGGTCGTGCCAGAGTGATGCAGGCTGCCCATCAGCCGCATTCCCGCCATCTGGCTGAGGGGATGGAAGGGGTTCGGCATCTGCACCGGCACCGCGATCGGAAGTGACGTGACGAGCTTCGTGGACGCCTGCATCAGTTGGGTCCATTCTCTGATGCTCACGTAGCCGCCGGATTCCAAGGCTGTGCTCCATGCGGTGCTCCACTCGCCGACTTGCAGGTGGCCGGTGTGCGCGAGCGAACGCGCGCGAGCGCTCGCGGCATCGGGATCGCCGGCGGCGATCGCCAGCTGCAACAGCTCGGCCTGTTCCGCAGTGCGCTGCTGGTGGCCAAGGAAGTCGGCCAGCCCGATTCGGGCGCCTGGGGCGCCAGCTTCGACCGCCGTTCGCCAAGCCTCCTCGGCGCCTTGAGCGTCGCCGCGCAGTTCCAGGAGATCGGCCAGCCCGCAGCGGGCTTCCGCGTGGCCTGCCTCGATGGCGTCCTGCCACACGCTCTCTGCCTCGGTGTCCCGCCCATGGGCATGGAGCATGTCGGAGAGTGCCCGCCGCCCGTCCGGGTCTCCCGAGGCGATCGCCTCACGCCTGGACCGAACGGCCTCGTCGATGCGGCCCTGCCACTCCAGCAGGTCGGCGAGATCGGACCAGAGCTCCCGCCGGCCCGAGGCGATGGCCGCGCGGAACTCCGCCTCGGCCTCGTCATCCCTGCCCTGGGCGGCTAGCACAACAGCAAGCCCGGAACCGCCCTCCGCACCGGCGTCGCGGGCAGCACGGTAGAGACCCTCTGCGGGTTCGAGATGACCACGGCCCTCGAGGCGGCGAGGAAGCGGAGGCGGCCGCGTTCTTCGATCTCGCTCAGGTTGACCTGAAAGACGCGGAACTCGTCGAGTTCGAGGGCTTCGAGCTGGTTGAGGTTCTGCGTGAGCAGGAAGGCCTTGGCCTTGAGTTCACCGTTCTCGGAGAACGCGATGACTTTCCCGTACTCGCTGGGGAGCTGGACGTCGCGGAAGAGGCGGTCGTCTTCCTGGAAGACCGGACCGCCGAACGCACTCACTTTCAGGTCGTCGACGTCGACGTCGGCGAAGACGGCGTCCTCGAGCTGTCCCCACAGTCCGCCCTTGCTGCTCTGGTTGAAGTCGTCCATCTGCGGGTGATGTTGGTGTAGAAGAACGAGTCCAGGTTGGCTTGCTTGGCCTCGGCCGGACGGCCCCAGAGCAGGTCGGCGCGGCGGGCGATGTGTCCGCGGTCGACCGGTTGGCCTCATACAGTTCGTTGCTTTTAGTCAGCACCAAACCAGCACGGGAGCCAGCACGCCACCTCCAAAACGTTCCCCAACGGTGCAATTCGGACAGTCTCCTTCGCGGCCTCGTCGAGGCCGCCACAGCGCCCCCGACACCGCCCCCATGGTGGTCGCGCGCACCCCAGCGCCCAGAACTATGGTGTCCCACCACATACGCCTCTGACCTGCGCTTTCCTACGGTGTGGCGACACGCAAACGTCCCCGTCAATCGCCAGGAAGTGGTGCCGATGTCCTCCCCCGCGACCGCTCCACCAGCTCCGTCCAACCTCAAGCGCATCGTCGCCGCGAGCCTCATCGGCACCACCATCGAGTGGTACGACTTCTTTCTGTACGGGTCGGCCGCGGCTCTGGTCTTCAACAAACTGTTCTTTCCGGAGTCCGATCCGCTGGTCGGGACCCTCCTGTCCTTCCTGACCTACGCCGTCGGGTTCGCCGCGCGGCCGCTCGGGGCGCTCGTGTTCGGGCACTACGGGGACCGGCTCGGGCGCAAGAAGCTGCTGGTGCTGAGCCTGCTGCTGATGGGCGGGGCAACGTTCGCCATCGGGTTGCTGCCGACGCATGCGACGGTCGGGACGGCTGCTCCCGTGCTGCTGACCGTTCTCCGGCTGGTGCAGGGCTTCGCACTCGGTGGCGAGTGGGGTGGAGCCGTGCTGCTGGTGTCGGAGCACGGGGACGCCCGGCGCCGCGGGTTCTGGGCGTCGTGGCCGCAGACCGGCGCGCCGGCCGGGCAGCTGCTGGCGACCGGGGTGCTGTCGGCGCTGACAGCGCTGTTGTCGGATGCGGCGTTCCTGTCGTGGGGCTGGCGCATACCGTTCCTGCTGTCCGGGGTGCTGGTGATCGTCGGTCTGTGGATTCGTCTCTCTGTCGATGAATCGCCCGTGTTCAAGGCCGCGCTGGCGCAGGCCGAGGAGCGGAAGGCGGCCGTCGGCCAGGTCGAGAAGATGCCGCTCGTGGCCGTGCTGCGGCACCACTGGCGCGATGTACTGATCGCGATGGGCGCGCGGATGGCCGAGAACATCAGCTACTACGTGATCACCGCCTTCATCCTCGTCTACGCGACCACCTCGGCCGGGCTGAGCAAGCAGACCGCGCTCAATGCCGTGCTCATCGCGTCCGCCGTGCACTTCGCGGTGATTCCGGCGTGGGGTGCGCTGTCCGACCGGATCGGGCGCCGGCCGGTGTATCTGATCGGTGCGGTGGGCGTGGGGCTGTGGATGTTCCCGTTCTTCGCTCTCATCGACAGCGAGTCGTTCGGCGGCCTCCTGCTCGCCGTCACGGTCGGCCTGGTGCTGCACGGGGCGATGTACGCGCCGCAGGCCGCGTTCTTCTCGGAGATGTTCGCGACGCGCATGCGCTACTCGGGTGCGTCGATCGGAGCCCAGTTCTCGTCGGTTGCGGCCGGGGCGCCGGCCCCGCTGATCGCGACGGCGCTGCTCGCCGACTACCACAGTTCGACGCCGATCGCCCTCTACGTCATCGCCGCCGCGCTGCTGACGGTGGTCGCCATCGGCTGCGCCCGGGAGACCCGCGACCGTGATCTCGCCGATGTCTCGGCAGGGCCGGACAGCCGGGACACGCAGGATGCGGTGACTGCCGCGGAGGCTCCGACGTCCGCCTGACAGAGTCGAACGATCCCTGGGCCGTGTACACCGCTCGAAGCGGTGCACACGGCCCGCTTCGTGCCGTCGGCGCCGACGGGCGACAGGGTTCAGCAGGCGACAGAGGTTGGCGGGTGACGGCGAGTCAGCGGGCGGTGAGGGTCGGCGGGTGACGGGCAGTCAGCGGGCAGCGAGGGCCGCGGGTGACGGGAAGCCAGCCACGGTGAGAGTCGCGGGTGACGGGAAGTCAGCGGGCGACGGCCGCGGATATCGCGTGCAGTCGGAGGGCGAGCTGGATCTCCAGGGCACGGGCCGGCGACTGCCAGTCCTGGCCGAGAAGCCGGCCTATGCGCTCCAGCCGCTGGGCCACCGTGTTGACATGGACGTGCAGCTCGTCCTTCGTACGGGCCGGGCTCATGCCGCTCGCGAAGTACGCGTCGAGTGTGCGCACCAGGTCCGTGCCACGTCGCTTGTCGTAGTCGGCGACCGTGCCGATGGTTCGCCGGACGAAGCCCTCGATGTCACGGGTGTCGGCGAGCAGCAGCCCGAGGAAGCCAAGATCCTGCGCGGCCGCGCCCTCTCCTGAGCGTCGCAGCGACCGCAGGGCCTCTACGCAGCGCCGTGCCTCCACGTAGGCCCCCTCTATCGAGCCCGGGGCGGCGACGGGGGCCTCGACCGGGGCCGACGCGCCGACCGTGACCGGCTCGCGGAGCGTGCCGCCGAGGTGCCTCGCGGTCTGGCGGGCGAGGTCGCCGGCGTTGTCTCCGGGGCCGAGCGGGAGCAGCAGAACCGTGCCGCCGTCGCGGGCCGCGGCCAGGCCGTGCCGGGTGGCCGCGAGGTGCGAGGCTGCCGACCAGAGACGCTGGCGGTCCGCGGTGGCCCGCTCCGTACCTCCGGCGCCCGGGTGGGCGTCGATGCGGGCGGCGAGCACCACATGCGGTGCGTCCAGGTCGGCGCGGAGCCGGGCAGCTCGCTCGCGCAGCAGGCGGGGGTCGCGGTCGGGGGCGTCCAGCAGGTCGTCGAGCAGTTCGCCGCGCACCCGCTGCTCGGCCTCGCCCGCGGAGCGGCGGGCCAGCAGCAGGAGGGACGTGACCATCGCGGCCCGCTCCAGGGTGCGCCGGTCGACGGGGTCGAGGGACGGGTGGCCGTGCAGCACGAGTGCGCCCAGCAGTTCGCCCCCGGCGGACACCGCCGCGACCCAGTCGTCCCCGTGCCGTATCGCATGTCCGTCGGTGCCGGTGAGTTCGATGGTGGTGAGCGACGGGGCGCCGGGGTCGGCGAACTCGACGGTGCCGTCGAGGACTTCGGACACGGCGCTCGCGACGTCATGGACCCCGCCGCCGTGCAGGACCAGTTCGGTGAGCCGGTCGTGGACGTCCGAGGCCCGCTCGATGACGGCGCTGTGATCACGGATGATCTCGTTGGCCCGCTCCAGCTCGGTGAGCGCGGTACGGGTCTCGGCCAGCAGGTTGGCGGTGTCGATGGCGACCGCGGCGTGGGCGGCGAAGGATCCCAGCAGGGCGACCTGTTCACGCTCGAAGACCCGGGCTCGTCTGTCGGCGGCGAAGAGCACGCCGATGACCTGGCTGCCGAGCATCAGCGGGACGCCGAGGATCGCGACGAGGCCTTCGTCCCGGACGCCCGAGTCGATGGCGCCGGTGTGCTGGAAGCGCTCGTCGTCGAAATAGCTCTCGGTCACATACGGCCGTGCGGTCTGGGCGACGAGTCCACCCAGCCCCTCCCCCATGCCGAGCCGCAGCTGCTGGAATCGCGCCGACACCGAACCCTCGGTGACGCGCATGTACGTGTCACCGGCCGCGGGGTCGTTGAGGCTGAGATACGCGACCTCCGTGCCGAGCAGCGACCGGGCGCGCTGCACGATCGCCCGGAGCACCGCGTCGAGGTCGCGCAGACCGGAGAGATCGTGCGCGGTCTCGAACAGCGCGGACAGCTCCGCCTCGCGGCGCCGTCTGCCCTCCAGCTCGGCGCGCACGCGCAGCGCGAGCTGCTTGGCGTGCTCCAGACCGGACAGCGTCTCGGCACCCGCGCCGCTCGCACGGGCGAGCAGCACGGGCCGGTCGTACGCCTCGGCGGCGGCGCCGCGTGCGAGGAGCTCCAGGTAGGAGGCCTGATCGTGGGACATGAACACAGGGATACCTGCCGTACGGGGGGTCTCGCCAGCCCCTGTGGACGGCGCGGCCCCTGTGGACAACTCCGTCACCCGGCCCCGGCGACCGCCACGGGTCACCACCCCGGGCGGCTCAGTGGGCGGTCCAGCCGCCGTCCATCGCCAGTGACGTACCGGTGACGAAGGACGCCTGCGGCGCACAGAGGTACACGACCGCCTCGGCGACCTCCTCCGGCTCGATGAGGCGCTTGAGGGCCGAGTCCTTGAGCAGGACGTCCGCGAGCACCCGCTCTTCCGGGATGCCGTGCGCGGCTGCCTGGTCCGCGATCTGCTTCTCGACCAGTGGGGTTCGCACATAGCCCGGGTTGACGCAGTTGGAGGTGACCCCGTGCGGGGCGCCCTCCAGCGCGGCGGTCTTGGAGAGTCCCTCCAGACCGTGTTTGGCGGCCACATAGGCGGACTTGAAGGCCGATGCGCGCAGCCCATGCACGGAGGAGAGATTGACGATCCGGCCCCACCCCTGCGCGTACATCTGCGGAAGCGCGCCCCGCATCAGCCGGAACGGAGCTTCGAGCATCACGGTGAGGACGGTGTGGAACACGTCCGGCGGGAACTCCTCGATGGGCCGGACGAGCTGCAGCCCCGCGTTGTTCACCAGAACATCGGTTCCGGCTGCCGCCTCCTCCGCCGCGTCGAGGTCCGTCAGATCGAGGACGTGCGGTTCGACGGCGCCCGCGAGGCCCCGGCCGAGGGACTGCTCGACGAGCGCGTCGAGTCCTGCCGCATCCCGGTCGACGGCCCTGACCTTGGCTCCTGCGGCCGCGAGTCGCAGTGCGCAGGCCCGGCCTATGCCGCTCGCAGCCCCCGTCACGAGGGCGGTCCGGCCCCCCAGGTCGAGAGCGACGGACTGCACGGCGACGGAGGAAGCGGAGTGGGGGGCGGGACCCGGGCTCATGGTCATGTTCCGCACCCTAGGTACAGCGCAGGCGCCGACCGATGTGGTCAGCGCCCACAGTTCACCCGGTCACCGTGGAGTCGAACCACGTCGGTCCATCGGCGAGCGCCTGCTTAATCCGGAACAGTGCAAACTCCTGAAGCTCGGGCAGCGCGTCCACGGAGAACCAGCCCACCTCCAGCGACTCCTCGTCATTGACGCGCGCCTCGCCGCCGACCGCCCGGCACCGCAGGCAGACGTCCATGAACTGGCACTGGTCGCCGTTGGGGTACGTCACCGGCTTCGACAGCGTCTGCACGAGCACGATCCGCTCGGCGACACAGCGCACGGCCGTCTCCTCGTACACCTCCCGCACCGCCGCCGTCGCCGGCTGCTCCCCCGGCTCCGGGATTCCGCCGATGATCGACCACTTGCCGGTGTCGGCCCGTCTGCCCAGGAGCACCCGTCCGTCGTCGTCGAAGACGACGGCGCTGACACCCGGCAGAAAGAGCAGCTGGTGGCCTGCGGTGGCGCGGATCTCTCGGATGAAGTCGGGGATACCCATCCTCCGACCCTAACCGGCGCGGCCGCGTCGCTCACGTGCGCGTGCGTAGCCGACCCACCCGAGAGCCCCGGCGGCGAGCGCCACGAGGACGCCCTCGGGCAGCGTGCCCATACGCGTCGCCGGGGTCAGCGAGGAGCGCAGCGGAATCTCGTCGACCAGGGCGTCGGGGGTGAACATCTTCGTCTGCTGGACGATCTTCCCGTCGGGCCGGATGATCGCGCTGACGCCGCTGGTGACGGGGACGACGACGGCGCGGCTGTGCTCGACGGCCCGTACCCGCGACATCGCCAGCTGCTGGTACGTCATCTCGCTGCGCCCGAAGGTCGCGTTGTTGCTGGGCACGGAGATCAGCTGGGCACCATCGGTGACGGTGTCCCGCACCGCCCAGTCGAAAGCGGCCTCGTAGCAGGTCGCGAGGCCGACCTTGGTACCGGCGAGGTCGAAGACGCCCACCTTGTTGCCGGGGCCGAAGTCGCGGCGGACCCGGTCGACGTCCTTGCTGAACAGGCGGACGAAGGGGCGCATCGGGATGTACTCGCCGAACGGCTGGATGTGCCGCTTGTCGTAGGTGGCGACCGGACCGCGCTCCGGGTCCCACTTGATCAGTGTGTTGCGCAGCGGGCCCGTCTCCGGGGTGACGACGGCTCCGACCACGGTGGGTGCGCCGATCGCCTTGACGGCCTGGTCGATCACGAGTCGCGCGTCGCCGTTGCGATACGGGTCGAGGTCCGAGGAGTTCTCCGGCCACAGCACGAAGTCCGGCTTGGCCACCTTGCCGGCCGCGACATCCTCGGCGAGTTGCTCGGTGCGGTGCGCGTGGTTGTCGAGGACCGCGCGGCGCTGCGCGTTGAAGTCCAGGCCCAGGCGGGGCACATTGCCCTGGATCGCCGCGACGGTCGCGGTGCCGTCCTCGGCGGAGTCGTCGACGAGCGGCAGCGCGGCGAGCGCGCCGGTGACGGGAACGAAGACGGCGAGCAGTGCAGCCGCGAGAGGCCCGCGCGGCAGTTCGCGCGTCTTCCGGTACGTACGGAGCCGGCGCGCGGACTCGTACAGTCCGAAGCCGCAGAGGGCGATGGCGAAGCCGAGGACAGGCGTGCCGCCCACCGCGGCGAGCGGCAGGAAGAAGCCGTCCGCCTGACCGAAGGCGATCTTGCCCCAGGGGAATCCGCCGAACGGCGCCCGCGCGCGGGCCGCCTCGCCGAGGATCCATACGGCCGCGCCCCACACCGGCCACAGCGGCAGCCGGATCACGAGCGCGATGCCCACGCAGGTGACCGCGACGAAGAGGGCTTCGACAGCGGCGAGGGCTATCCACGGGACCGCCCCGACCTCCTCGCCCGTCCAGACGAGCAGCGGAAGCAGGAAGCCCAGACCGGAGAGGTAGCCGAGCCCGAGCGCCGCGCGCGGCCGGCGCCCATGGAGGCACCAGGCGAGCAATGCGAATCCGGGCAGCGTCAGCCACCACAGGGGGCGCGGCGGAAAGCTCAGATAGAGCAGCACCCCGGACAGCACGGCCGCACCGGGGCGCACGAACCGCCGCAGCAGTCGGCGGGCTCGGTCGCGTGGGGCGGCAACGGACTGCTGGGTACCGGCGGAGGTGATGGTGGCGCTCACCTGCCGGAGTCTACGGCGGCGAAGCGGAATCACGGCAGGGCGGACCGGGCCTGGGGCCCTGGCAGCCCGCGGGCCGGTCACCGGCGGGCCCGTCCCGTGCCAGGCCGAACCCGGACCCGGGCGCCTGCGTCCCCCGTCGGCGGGCCGGTCTCGTCTCCGGCGACGCACCGGGCCGCCGTCGAGGCGACTGGGTGTCGGCGCGGATTCCCCGCCCCCCAGCCCCACGCACGGCCTGCCCCGGCGCGGATGCCCCCCGGCGTGGATCCCAGGCGACGCACCGAGCGCGCAGTTCCGACGTGCACAAGTCCTGCGCAATCCATCCACAAACCACCGCTTCTGCCGTTACCGTGTCGCCAGTCCTGTCCCGCTGCCCGGTCCGGCATCCGGAAATCAGGGCCCGTCACATTCGGGGGGTCGACGGGATGGCACCAGCAGCAGGCCGGTCGGCCGTACAGAACGGTGAGGAACGCGGCAGCACGCCCGACGCCGTCGGCGTCGTCGTACTGGGCTGCTGCGCGGCATGGGCGCTGATCAGCGCGGCCGGGCGGGACGCGCGGCCGGAGGGCGTGCTTCTCGCAGTGCTGGCCGTCGCCGCCGGATACGCCTGCGGCCGGATCTGCGGCACCCTGCTGCCGGTCGGTGGCCCGGCGGCGGCCTCCCTCGGGGCGCTCGGGCTGGCGATCGTCTCGCCCCACGGCCTGCCCGGTACGGCAGCCGCTACAACGCCGCCCGGCCATACCGGAGCGTCCGCGGCGCTGCTGGTCCTGGCCGCCGGCGGAGCGTGCTGCGCCGCGTCGGCGGCCCGGCGGGTCCCGGCCCGCGTTCCGCTGTGGCTCCTGGCCCTCGCCGCTGTCGGTACGGCTCTCGCGCTGGGGTCGGGCGCGGGGTACACCGCGGCGATGGGCGTCTTGCTGTGTTCACTGGCGGTCGCCCGTATGCGCCGCCGGGTACTGGTTCTGGCCGGGTTCGCGCTGGCCACGGCGCTGGTGACGGGAGGTTCCTGGGCAGTGGCGGATGACGCGCTGCCGCCCGGAGTCACCGTGTCACTGGAGGACCGGCTCACCCCGCACCGGGTGCAGCTGTGGCGGGACGCGGTCGATCTCGCCGAGACACATCCGGTGCTGGGCGCGGGTCCGGACCGGTTCGGCGAGCTGAGCCCGACCGTGCAGCAGTCGCCCGGCTCCGACGGCAAGCCGCATTCCGCGGCACTGCAACAGGCGGCTGAACAGGGCGCCGTGGGTGTGCTGCTACTGGGCTCGCTGTACTGCTGGCTGCTGTACGGGCTGTGGCGTTCGCCGCGCTCCACACCCGTGGTGCTGAGTGCGGGTGCCGCGCTGACCGCGCTGGCCGCCCTCGCGAGTGTCGGCAATCCGTTGAGTTTCACCCCCGTCACGGCGGGTGCGGGCCTCCTCGCGGGACTGGCCACGGCTCGCCCGGCACCGGAACCGCTTCCGCTCTCCGCACCGGCCGCCTCGTGTCCGACGGACACGGCCCCCGGCACACGTCACCCGGCCTAGGTGTTCTGTCCGGAGAGTGCGTCTTCAGCCGACGCACCAGGCGGTGCCGGCACCGCCCGGCACGGGCGCGGACGCGTCAGGCCTCGGCCGTCGTCGTGCCCGCCGATGCGCCCGGCCGCAGAAGGTCCCGGATCACCCGCACCGCCGCCTCGGCATCGTCCACGGTGACCGTGAAGGTACGGCCGTCGCCGAGTGTGAGGACGATCCCCTCGCCGCGGCGGACGATCACGGCCGTGCCCTTCTCCGGGCGCCAGCGACAGCCCCAGCCACCCCAGTGACGCGGGGTGACCCTCGGCGCGAATTCGGCGCCGACGACCTGCGAGAACGGGATCCTCCTGCGGGGTACTCCCATATGGCCGCAGCGGACCTCCATGGCGTCGCGGTCGACCCTGACCGCCACATGGACGAAGGCGAGCGTCCCGAAGAGCATCAGCAGCCCGGCCAGGACACAGCCGATCACCGACATCAGCAGCGGGATGATGCCCGACGTCCACGGCGAATCGACGGCCAGCTCGATGCCCAGTGCCATACAGGCCGCACCTGCGGCCGCGAGCACCCACTGGAGGCGGTTGGTGGCACGGCCGGTCCAGATCGCGGGCAGTCGCTCTGCGACCTGCCCCTCGTCACGGGGGTGGTCCGTCATGCTTCGCAGCGTACTCACGTTGGGCACGGCGGGCACCGGTTCACACAGAACGGGAAAGCCACCCCAAAACCCCTCGGCACATCCACGGAACCGCAGGCCGGGCGAGGTACGGGACCGGTCGCGCCGCGGCGCTCCTCAGTGCGCGGGCGTGACCGGCTGCACCGCGCCCAGCAGCCTGCCTTCGGCGTACCCCAGCGCCCGCTCCGGAAGCTGCGACTCACGCCCGCTGAGCAGCACCGTCAGCAGGCTGCTCGGGGTGGCCTCGGGCGCGGGACCGGCGTCGATCCGGCGCAGCGCCTGGGCGGCGACGGCCCCGGCCGAGCCGTGCAGGACGACCGGCGGCAGGGCGTCGGAACGGCCCGCGCTGACGGCGGCACGGATGTGCTCGGCGACCAGTTCGTAGTGGGTGCAGCCCAGGACGAGGGCACGTACGTCCATCGGAGTGAGTGCGGCCGCTGCCGCGACGGCACGGGCGATGGCGGCCTCGTCGGCCTGTTCGACGGCGTCGGCGAGTCCGGGGCACGGCACCTCGGTGACGTCGGCGCCGTTGGCGAAGTCCCGGATGAGCCCGCGCTGGTAGGCGCTTCCGGTGGTGGCGGGGGTGGCCCAGATGGCGACCCGGCCGCCGCCCGCCGCCGCGGGCTTGATCGCGGGGACGGTACCGATGACGGGCAGGCCCGGCTCCAGTTCCGCGCGCAGCGCAGGCAGGGCGTGCACGGAGGCGGTGTTGCAGGCGACGATCAGGGCGTCGGGGCGGTGTGCGGCCGCTGCCCGGGCCACGGCGAGCGCGTGCTCGGTGACGTCGTCGGGGGTACGCGGGCCCCACGGCATCCCGTCGGGGTCGGAGGAGAGAACCAGATCGGCGTCCGGCCGCAGCCGGCGCACCACGGCGGCCGCCGCGAGGAGGCCGATTCCGGAGTCCATGAGCGCGATCTTCACCCGGTTACCCTAGCCGACGGCCCTTGCGGTCCCCGCGTAGTGGGGCACACTGCGGCGAATGAGCACCATTGCGTGGATCGCCGTGGGATCCCTGGCCGCCTGGCTGTGGCTGCTGCTGGGGCAAGGCTTCTTCTGGCGTACGGATCAGCGGCTGCCGCGGCGTACGGCGCCGGGGACCTGGCCGTCCGTCGTGATCGTCGTACCGGCCAGGGACGAGGCCGGTGTGCTGCCGGAGAGCCTGCCGTCGCTGCTGCGGCAGTCGTATCCGGGCGAGGCCGAGGTGATCCTCGTCGACGACGGCAGCACGGACGGTACGGGCGAACTGGCCCGCAAGCTGTCGGAGCAGTACGACGGGCTGCCGCTGACCGTGGCCTCACCGGGCGAACCGGAAGCGGGCTGGACGGGCAAGCTCTGGGCGCTGCGGCACGGCATCGCGCTCGCGCGCAAACGCCGCCCGGAGTATCTGCTGCTCACCGACGCCGATATCGCTCATGAGCCGGACAGCCTGTCCGAACTGGTCGCGGCTGCGAAGACGAACAGCCTCGACCTGGTCTCGCAGATGGCCCGGCTGCGGGTGGCCACGGGCTGGGAGCAGCTGGTGGTGCCTGCCTTCGTCTACTTCTTCGCGCAGCTCTACCCGTTCCGCTGGATCAACAAGGAGCGTGCGAGGGCGACGGCCGCTGCGGGCGGTTGTGTGCTGCTGCGTACGGACACGGCCGAGCGGGCGGGCATCCCGGAGTCGGTGCGTCAGGCGGTGATCGACGACGTGGCGGTGGCGCGGGCGGTGCGGCGGGCCGGCGGGCGGGTCTGGCTGGGGCTGGCCGAGCGGGTGGACAGCATCCGTCCGTATCCCCGGCTCGCGGATCTGTGGCGGATGGTGTCCCGGAGCGCGTACGCCCAGCTGCGGCACAATCCGCTGCTGCTGGCCGGGACGGTGGCGGGGCTCGCGGTCGTCTACCTCGCGCCGCCCGTCGCCGTGTTCTCCGTACTGTGCGGCACGGACGCCTCCCGGGACGGGGTGGCCGGCTGGGCGGGGTTCCTGGCGTGGGCGGTCATGGCCGGCACGTACATCCCGATGCTGCGCTACTACCGGCAGACGCTGTGGCTCGCTCCGGTACTGCCGTTCACCGCACTCCTCTATCTGCTGATGACGGTCGATTCGGCGGTGCAGCACTACCGGGGGCGGGGCGCGGCCTGGAAGGGGCGTACGTACGCCCGTCCCGAAGCCGCACCCGAACGCTGACGACGGGCGTAGGTCACTTCCTGCCGGGTGTCCAGTTCATTCCCCATCCATAGGCGTAATCGATGGTGCGCTGCGGGCTCACGCCTCGTTCGGGTACGAGGTAGCGCGCCTCCCGCTGCACCACGAGGTCGCCGCCCACGTTGGTGAGGAGGGCAAGGGCACAGACGGTGGAGGGCACGGTGCAGTCGTCGAGGGAGAAGTCGACGGGCGCGCCGTGCTGCGGCTGGAGGGTGACGGTGGCGTGCAGGTCGGCGAAGCTGCGGGCGCCTTCGTAAACGGTGACGAAGATGACGACGCGGCGGAGCTTGTCCTTGTGGTCGAGGTTGATGGTGAGGTTCTCGCCGGTGGCCGAGGCGCCGGTGCGGTCGTCGCCGTCGAGATGGATGTACGGGGGCTGGTGCAGCGCGCCGTAGGCGTTGCCGAGGGCCTGGACGACGCCCTTGCGGCCGTCGGTGAGTTCGTAGAGGGCGCACAGGTCGAGGTCGAGGTCGCTGTGCATGGCGACGGCCCGGCCGAGCTTGGCGCCCCACCCCGTGAACTGCTTGCGCACCTCCCAGTTGAGATTGACGCGCATGGCGCCGGAGGTGCCGCCCTGCTTGCTGAGCGAGACGGTCGGGGACTCCTTGGTGAGCGTGACCTTGGTGAGGCGCACGGGAGCGTTCGCCGGCGCGGGCGGCGCCGCGGGCGCCGGCGCGAACCCGGGTGCCGCGGGCGCCGGGGTCATGGGCGCCGGGGTGACGACCGGTGCCGCCTGTGCCGGGGGCGCGGCGTGCTGGGGCTCGTCGACCGTGATGCCGAAATCGGTCGCGAGGCCCTGGAGGCCGGTCCCGTATCCCTGTCCCACGGCGCGGAACTTCCACGCTCCCTGGCGCCGGTAGAGCTCGCCGAGGATGAAGGCCGTCTCGACCGTCGCGTCCTGGCTTTCGTAGCGCGCGATCTCCGTGCCCGCGGCGGCGTCCAGGACCCGTACGTACAGTCCCGGCACCTGTCCGAAGCTTCCACCGTCCGCCGAGGCGGCCAGCACGATCCGCTCGATGGCGGGCTCGACGCGCCCGAGATCGACCACGAGGTGGTCGGCCGTCCCGTCGCCGGTGGCGCGCTTGCCCTGGTGACGGACCGCGCCCGAGGCGTGCTCGGGCTGGTTGTAGAAGACGAAGTCCGCGTCGGAGCGGACCTTTCCCGACCCCGAGTCGAGCAGCAGCGCCGACGCGTCGACGTCCGGCACCCCGTTTCCGGAACGCCAGCCCAGTTCGACATGGACGTTCAGCGCGGGTACCGGAACATTGGCTCCTTTGAGCATGGACATCCTCGCCCCCATCGCGGGTCCTCGTACCCCATGTTCTGTGTGCCGCCAACCTAGCCGGAGCACCGCCGGAAGACCCGGGGCGACCCGTGGGTAACCCCTTCTCAGCTTGCCCTTTACAGGATCTAGACGACTCGCGGCGACCGTTTTTCCCAGGTTCGCTCGCATTGGGGATACGTGTTCACTCGTTACACGTCAAACAACCCTCTTATCGGGCTCCCCAACCAGCACATCGTGGGCTTAACTTATGTGCCATGACCTCCCCCCGCTCCACCTACGGTGGCGGTTACTACTCCGCGCCGTCTTTCCCCGACACCCCGATCTACGACTCCCTCGTCGCTGAGCGGGGCACGCCTCAGATCGCACCGATCCGAGTGCCTTCCGCGTACGACACCGGCCACAGCTATCTGCCGGCGCTGCCCGCGGCCCTGCCCGCCCTCCCGGCGGCCCCTTCTCACCCCACGCCTTCCTACGGATACCCGCAGCCGATGCCGCAGCCCGTTCCGCTGCAGCAGGCGCCCGCGCCGTACATCCCCCAGCAGCCCGCCGGCCCGCGCGGCTACCCGGGCGCCCAGCCGCAGCCCATGCCCCGCCCGGTCGCGACCGGGTACGAGGCGATGCGCCCCGCGGCGCCCCGCCCGGTGCCCGCCCAGGCGCCGTACGACGATCCGTACAACCGCCCCTACCAGGGCGGCGGGTACTGACCAGGAGGTGACCCGCCGACAGTCCGACGGGTCATCCTCAGGTGTCCGGACGGGAGGTCCGGAGCGGCTGGCAGGATGGCTGTATGGCCACTCCACTGCTCCGTTCCGTCCACATCCATCCGGTCAAATCGGTCGCGGGCTACGCGATCGATGAGGCCGTCGTGGAACCGTGGGGGCTCGCCGGGGACCGGCGGTGGATGCTGGTCGACGCCGTCGGCAGAGCCGTCACGCAACGCCAGCAGCCGCGGCTGGCGTTGGCAGCCGCCACAACCCTGCCGGGCGCCGGAATCCGGCTGTCCGCACCCGGGCGGGCGCCGCTGAGCGTCACGGTGCCCGGGCCGGTGGGCACGACCGCGGTGGAGCTTTTCGGGGAGAAGCTGGAGGCGGTGCCCGCCGGCGCCGCCTCCGACGCATGGTTCAGCGCGTACCTGGGCGCACCGGTCCGTCTGATGCATCTCGACGATCCGGCGCACCGGCGTCCTGTCGATCCCCGGTACGCGCTGCCGGGCGAGACCGTGTCCTTCGCCGACGGCTGTCCCCTGCTCGTCACGTCCGTCGCCTCGCTCGACGCGCTCAACTCACTCATCGCCCAGGGCGACCACCCCGACGAGGGTCCGCTGCCGATGAACCGCTTCCGGCCCAATCTCGTCGTGGACGGCACGGCGCCGTGGGCCGAGGACGAGTGGAAGCGCATCGCCGTCGGCGAGGTGACCTTCCGGGTGGCCAAGCCGTGCGGCCGCTGTGTCATCACCACCACCGACCAGACGACCGCGGAGCGTGGCAAGGAGCCGCTGCGCACCCTCGCGCGCCACCGCCGCATCGGGGACCAGCTGGTCTTCGGACAGAACCTGGTGCCCGAGCACACGGGCACCGTCCGCGTCGGGGATCCGGTCCGCGTCCTCGGCTGAGGGATCACCCGTCCGGCGGGAACCCGGGGCGGCGGCGCGCGCGTTGGGACAGTCGCACGGGCCGAGCACGGGTGAGATGGCTCTCTCTTCGTTCCATCCGCGCGTACGCCGTTGCGTACGGGGCTATGACGGACGCAGAAGGGGGGCGGGACGGTGCGGGCGATGGCGGGACTCTGGCGCTGGCGGCACAACCCCGTGCGCCGCACAACCGATCTGGTCGAGGCATGGGTGGCGCTGGCCGCCGTGCTGCTGCTGACCCTGGGAGTGCCGGCCACCGGCTGGATCTGCGGCAGTCTGACCGACGGCGCCCTCGAGCGGTCCGTGCGCGTCCAGCACGAGGAGAGACACAGCACGACGGCCCGGGTGGTGCGGGCCGCGACGCCGTCGCAGCGCTCCGCCGCCGACCCGGAGGCGGCCATGGAGCACCGGATACGCCGGATGGTGGTCGCCGAGTGGACGGGCGCCGACGGCAGCCGGCACAGCGGTACGGTCGCCACCACCCCGCGGACCTCCGATCCCGGGGACACGTTCCTCCTCTGGACGGACGACCGCGGGCAGGCCGTCAGCCGTCCCATGAACCGGGACACCGCACGGGCGCACGCCGTGGTCGCGGGCCTCGGGGCGGCCGCCGTGGCCGCGGGGCTCGTCGAAGGAAGCAGACGGCTGGTCGTACGGCGGCTGATGCACCGGCGGTACGCGCAGCTCGACCGTGCGTGGGCGAAGGCCGGTCCCGACTGGGGTCTCACGGGCACGGGCAGCTGACCGGTCAACTCCCGCTCGCCGCGCGCGCTACGGTGGTGCGGACCCCGTCCCACGGGGGCGGCGGGCATCGCTCCCGGCCGGCACACCGCTGCGCAGATCACCGGCAGAGCACGCAGCACAGCACGCAAACGACGCACGAGGTGGGGGCAGAGCAGCACCATGGCACAGGGCACGGTCCAGGTGACGCACACCGGCACATCGCGGTGGCGGCGCCGCACAGGCGAGTACGCCTCCCTCGCCGCAGCCCTGGAGGCCGCAGGCGACGGTGACATCCTCACCGTCGCGCCCGGGACCTACCGGGAGAACCTCGTGGTGCAGCGCGCGGTGACGCTGCGCGGACCCGAGGGCTCGGTCGGCTCGGTGCGGATCGCCCCGACCGAGGGGGTGCCGCTGACGGTGCGGGCCGCGGCGACCGTGCAGGACCTGCATGTCGAGGGGCAGGACGCGGCGGCGCCCGCGCTGCTCGTCGAGGACGGCACACCGGAGCTCACGGATCTCCGGATCGTGACCCGCTCGGCAGCGGGAATCGAGGTGCGCGGTGCGGCCCGGCCGACGATGCGGCGCTGCACCGTCGACAATCCGGCCGGGGTGGGTATCGCCGTACTGGACGGCGCGGGCGGCGTGTTCGAGGAGTGCGAGGTCGTCGCGGCGGGACAGGCCGGGGTTTCGGTGCGCGGTGGGGCGCATCCGCGTCTCGAGCGCTGCCGGGTGCACCATGCCTCGGGCTCCGGGCTGAGCGTCACCGGCGAGGCCAGTGCGCTGGAGGCGCTCGGCTGCGAGGTGTACGAGATCAAGGGCACGGGTGTGCAGATCGCCTCGCGCGCGTCGGCGCATCTGACGGACTCGCAGGTGCACCGCACCTCGTCGGACGGCATCACGCTCGACACGGACGCGGTGCTCACCCTCTCCGACTGCGACATCCACGACGTTCCCGAGAACGCGGTGGATCTGCGGTCCCGTTCGGTGCTCACGCTCACCCGGTCGACCGTGCGGCGGTTCGGCCGCAACGGTCTGTCGGTGTGGGATCCGGGCACTCGTGTGGACGCCAACCAGTGCGAGATCCACGACAGCACAGGTGACTACCCGGCGGTCTGGGTCAGCGACGGCGCGACCGCCGTTCTCGACTCCTGCCGGGTGCACGACGTCCCGGACGCCCTGTTCGTCCTCGACCGCGGTTCGCGCGCCGACGTGGTCGACAGCGATCTGTCCCAGGTGCGCAACACGGCGGTGTCGGTCAGCGACGGCGCGACCGCCCAGCTCGACGACTGCCGTATCCGGGAGGCGTCCACGGGCGCCTGGTTCCGCGACCACGGCAGCGGGGGCACGCTCAACAACTGCACCGTCGACGGGGTGCAGACGGGCGTCATCGTGACCAAGGGCGCCGACCCGACGATCGAGCGGTGCACGGTGACATCGCCCGCGGAGGCCGGGTTCTACGTGTCGGCCGAGGGCCGCGGCACGTTCCACGGCTGCCGGGTCACGGGCAGCGGCGGCTACGGCTTCCATGTGATGGACGGCTGCCGTACGACGCTGACGCGCTGCCGCACCGAGCGATGCGCCCGCGGGGGTTACGAGTTCCCCGGGGACGGCACCGTCGTGGAGGAGTGCACGAGCGACGAGAGCGCTGTGCGTGCCGTGCCCGCGCAGACCCCGGCGGTGGTCACCGCCACTCAGTCGCCCGGGCTCCTCGCCATGATCCCCGGGCAGCGCGCCGGCGAGCCCGCCACCGTACCCGGCCCCGCGGTGCCACCCACGCGGACCTCGGACGCGCTCCTCGGTGAACTGGACGGGCTGGTGGGCCTGGAGAGCGTCAAGCGCGAGGTCCGTACGCTCACCAACATGATCGAGGTCGGCAGACGACGCCAGGAGGCGGGCCTCAAGGCGGCGTCGGTCCGCCGGCATCTGGTCTTCACCGGCTCCCCCGGCACGGGCAAGACGACGGTGGCCCGGCTGTACGGCGAGATCCTGGCCTCGCTCGGGGTGCTGGAGCGCGGGCATCTCGTCGAGGTCTCCCGGGTGGACCTGGTCGGCGAGCACATCGGCTCCACCGCCATCCGTACGCAGGAGGCGTTCGACCGGGCGCGCGGCGGGGTGCTGTTCATCGACGAGGCGTATGCCCTCTCCCCCGAGGACTCGGGGCGGGACTTCGGCCGCGAGGCCATCGACACCCTGGTGAAGCTGATGGAGGACCACCGGGACGCGGTGGTGGTGATCGTCGCCGGTTACACGGCGGAGATGGAGCGGTTCCTGTCCGTCAATCCCGGTGTGGCGTCCCGTTTCTCACGGACCATCACCTTCAGCGACTACGTGCCGGACGAACTGCTGCGGATCGTGGAGCAGCAGGCCGAGGAGCACGAGTACCGGCTGGGCGAGGGGACGGCCGAGGCGCTGCGAAAGTACTTCACGGCGCTGCCCAAGGGGCCCGCGTTCGGCAACGGCCGGACCGCGCGCCAGACGTTCGAGTCGATGGTGGAGCGGCACGCGAGCCGGGTCGCCGTGCTCGCCGAGGCGAGCACGGACGACCTGACGCTGCTCTATCCGGAGGATCTGCCCGAACTGCCCTGAGTACGGACGGCTTCGGACCGCTGGCGGGGCAGCGGAGGCGGCAGCCGGTCGAGCAGTTCCTCTCGCTCCTCCGCGAAGGCCGGATCGGCCTGGTAGTCGGAGTGTCCGAGGATCGGCTCCGGCAGCGGATGCGTGTCCGTACGCCCGTACACCACGGGGTCCTTGAGCGCGTCCCGGTCCACCTGGGGCTTTCCGGCCTCGGCGGGGAGCCCCACCGGACCGCCGATCGGGTCGGTGTGCCGCCACAGATTGCGCCAGCAGTGCAGCTCCTGGTGGAGCGCGCGCAGCGGAACGGGTCCGAAGTAGGCGGGAAACCAGCGGCCGTAGAGCCGCTCCAGCGGTGAGCCGTACGTGAGCAGGGCGACCCGGCGGCGGGTGGCGACGGGAAGCTGCCAGACCGCTGCGGCCGCCAGCACACTGCCCTGCGAGTGACCGGAGATGACGAGCCGTCCGCCGGTGCCGGCGGTCCAGGACGCCATCCGCCAGGTGAGGTCGGGGACGGCCCGCTCGGCGTAGCAGGGCGGGGCGAACGGGTGGGCCGCGCGCGGCCAGAACGTACCGACGTCCCAGAGAATGCCGATGGTGCGGCGGGCCGAGGCGTCCCGGTACGCGCGCCGGCCCCAGGTGACGAAGAGCAGGAAGCCGAGCCCGATCAGCCAGGAGCCGAGGGTCTGGGCGACGTCCGCCGCGGCCTCCACCGCCGGGTGGGCCCGGTCGAAGGCTTCGGCCGGCACCTCGCCGCTCACCCAGGCACCGGCGACCGCACCCGCGCCGAGCAGCAGGGTCGCCGCGCAGATGATGCCGATGACGGTGGGGGCCGCGTCGGTCAGTGCAGCCCGCGCCCGGGTGCCGGCGATCCGGCGGGTACGGACGCTGTCGGGCCGCTCCTGCGGGTAGTCCTCCTCGACCCGGCGGGCGAGGAACCGCGCGGCGCGCCAGGTCCGTACGCCGAGGACCGCGAGCGGGACGAGCAGCAGGAGCAGCAGGACGGGGATGACGGACGACTGCCAGCTGAGCAGCACCGGGGGACCGGTGATCGGTCCCTGCCCCGTTCCGGGAGTGCCGGGGCCGTCCAGCCAGTCGGCGACGCTCTGGGCGACTCCGCCGGTCATGACGCCCCCCAGCGCACAGGCGAGCAGGGCGACGGCCGGGCCGCCCAGTCCGTACATGGCGGTGCGGGCGTGCCGGACACGGCGGAACAGGACGTGCGCGGCGATCGCGAGGGCGACCACGAGGGCTCCCTGGGCCAGGGTGATGACACGGAAGGCGGTGTCGCCCGGGAGGGTGCCGCGGGAGAGCCAGCCGGGCCGCGACCACGAGGCATACAGCATCGACAGGGCGAGCAGTACGAGGGAGGCGCCGGGCAGCCAGCTGACGACGGCGCGGTCGACGCGATTGTCGAGGACGTTCTCGCTGCGTCCGCGGCGGAAGACGACCGCGACGACGAAGATGCCCGTGACGGCGAGCACCGACTCCAGGGCCCAGCCCATGACTTCGAGCGCCGGGACGTCCGCTCCGCGGTCGTGCCGCGCGGCCGCGCCGGCGACGGCGGCCGCGATGACGAGAAAGCCCGCGGCGGTGTGCGCGGCCCGCAGCCGTGCGACGAGCCGCCGCCCGTACCAGAATCCGGGCCGTCCGAGCGCGGGCCGGGCCGGCTCCTCGTCCGGCTGCGGCGTCGCGTGAGCGGCCTCGGGCTGCCCGGCCGTCGTGGTGCCCGGCGGTCGCTGGGCCTCGTACGCGTTCCAGGTGCGGTTGGACAGGTACCAGAGCAGGCCCACCAGCGCGGCTGGGAGAAGGGCCGCCACGGAGAGACGGCGGCCGGGCTGGGACCACCAGCCGTCGCCCGCGGCGGACAGGAAGCCGATCCAGGAGCTGTCCGCCGAGCAGCGTGCCGAGCCGGCGCACTGCCAGGCCGTGAGGTCGAGGGCGACCTCGCAGGCGGTGGCGGTGAGCAGGACGGTGAGGCTCAGCGCGACGAGCCGGACCAGCATCCCGTACAGGCGCACCGTCCTCGCCGGGCCCTTGGTCGTCGGCCGCATCCAGTGGGCCAGGTTGACGACCATGAAGGGCAGGAGCAGCAGCCAGAGCGCCCTCGCACCGTTGCCGGAGGTGAGGTTGGACCAGCAGTAGGCCTCCGGGACCGGTCCGTCCTGGTGGCGTTCGGGGTGCTGCTCGGCTTCGGCGTCGTCGCTGCGCCGGTACACGGCGGCGGTCCCGTCACCGGTGATCCGGACCGTACGCGGGTCGCCGAGCATGTCCTGCGGGGTGGCCCCGCCGACGCCATGGACCAACAGCTCCAGCGCGGCGCCGCCGCCGCTCTGCGGGACCGGATCCGGTGAGGCAGGGGACACTTCTGTGACTCGCTCTCTGGTGGGAGGATCTACGGCGCTGGACCAGAATCCCGGATCACGGCGTCTGCCGCAGGGCTCTCACGGAATCTCCCCGCGCCCGGTGCGAACGGACCGTGGCAGGATGAGAAACCTTGGTGAACAGCGGTGACGCGACGGCACGACGAAAGGACCGACCCCGGCGGTGAGCGACAATCAGAACCTCCTCGCGGAGCAGCGGCGAGCCCTGATCCTCGACGAGGTACGGCGGCGCGGCGGCGTACGGGTCAATGAGCTGACCCGCAGGCTGAACGTCTCCGACATGACCGTGCGCCGGGATCTGGACGCCCTCGCCCGGCAGGGCGTGATCGAGAAGGTGCACGGCGGTGCGGTGCCGGTGGCCGACGCGAGTACCCACGAGCCGGGCTTCGAAGCCAAGTCCTCACTGGAGCTGAGTGCGAAGGAGGACATCGCGCGGGCGGCCGCGGTGATGGCGATGCCCGGCAGCGCGATCGCTCTTTCGGGCGGCACCACGACCTACGCTCTGGCGCAGCACCTCGTCGACGTCCCCGACCTGACGGTGGTGACGAACTCGGTCCGGGTCGCCGATGTGTTCCACGCGGCGCAGCAGGCGGGCGCGGCGAGCGGCCAGCGGACCGCGGCGGCGACGGTGGTCCTCACCGGTGGTGTGCGGACGCCGTCGGACTCGCTCGTCGGGCCGGTCGCGGATCAGGCGATCCGCTCCCTCCACTTCGATGTGCTGTTCCTCGGGGTGCACGGCATCTCGGTCGAGGCGGGACTGTCCACGCCGAACCTGGCGGAGGCGGAGACCAACCGCCGGTTCATGCGCTCGGCGCGCCGGGTGGTGGTCGTGGCCGACCACACCAAGTGGGGGACGGTGGGGCTGAGTTCGTTCGCGCGGCTGGAGGACGTCGACACGCTGGTGACGGACGCGGGGCTGCCGCCGGAGGCACGCGAGGAGATCGCGGAGCATCTGCCGCATCTGGTGGTGGCGGGCGAACCGGCCGAGCCTGCGGAGTGACCGCCTTCCGGATCGGCCGTACGACGCCGCTGCCGGCCGGGGAGGCCTGGCTGCGGCTCACCGACTGGCCCGCCCACGCCGCGCAGGTGCCTCTGACCCGGATCTCGGTGCTGACTCCGGGCCCCACGGCCGAGGGCACCCTGCTCGTCGCGCATACGGGTGTGGGGCCCGTGGGCTTCGACGATCCGATGGAGGTCGTGTGCTGGGAGCCGCCGGAGTACGGGCGGCCGGGGCACTGCCGACTGGAGAAGCACGGCCGGACCGTCCTGGGCTGGGCCGAGATCGGTGTGCGGCAGACGCCTGGCGGGACGCGCGTGACGTGGGTTGAGGACCTGCGGGTGCGGGGGGTGCCGGGAGTGTTCGACCCGGTACTGGCCATGGCGGGCCGGCATGTTTTCGGCCGGGCCGTGGACGGTCTGCTGGCCGGGGCACCGGGATCCGCACGATAGTGCCCATCTGACGGCCCGCCAGCTATCGTGTGCGGGCCCCTGCCCTGCTGCCCGGAGGTTACGGTTCATGGTTCACCGATTGAGGCCCGTGGAACTCGACTTCGTCGATTCCGCACCGCTGCGCCTCGTCTTCGCGGCCGAACTGCGTGCCGAGCCGTCGGCCGTGTACCGCGCGCTCGCCGAGGATGTCGAGGGCTGGCCCGCCTGGTTCACGGCGGTGACCTCGGCGCGGCCGACCGGCGGGGGCGCGGGCCGGGAGGTCCGGTTGCGCGGTGGCACGCGCTTCCAGGAGACGATCATGAGCGCGGAGCCGGGCTCGCGGTACGCGTACCGCGTCGACGAGACCAACGCGCCGGGCGTGCGGGCGATGCTGGAGGAGTGGCGGCTCACGCCGACCCTGTCCGGGACCCGGGTGCAGTGGACCATGGCGGCGGCCGGGGCCGCCCCGTTCCGGCTGGCCCTGCGTCTGGGGCGCCCCGGTGTCGGCCGCGCGTTCCGGGACGCCGTACGCAATCTCGACCGGCGGCTCGGTCCTGTCCGGTCGGCCGGGCCGGATCAGTGAGCCAGGCAAGACCGGCCGGACACGACCTGGTGGCGGCGTCGGCCCGAGTCAGTCCGGCCACACGCCGGTGGCGAGGAACCGCTCGATCGCCGCGGCGTACGGGGCGATGTCAAGGCCCTGTCCGGCCAGCCAGTCGTCCGAGTAGTACTTGTCCAGATAGCGGTCGCCCGGGTCGCAGATCAGCGTGACCACGCTGCCCTTCTCCCCCGCTGCCACCATCTCCGCTACGATTTTCAGGGCGCTCCACAGCCCCGTGCCGGTGGAGCCGCCCGCCTTGCGGCCGATGGCCAGCTCCAGGGCGCGTACGGCGGCGACGGTCGCCGCGTCCGGCACCTTCATCATCCGGTCGATGGCCCCGGGCACGAAGCTCGGCTCCATGCGCGGCCGGCCGATGCCTTCTATGCGCGAGCCGCAGTCGCTGGTGGCGAGCGGATCGCCCTGGGTCCAGCCGTCGAAGAAACAGGAGTTCTCCGGGTCGGGGACACAGATCCTGGTGTCGTACTGCATGTAGTGGACGTAGCGGGCGATGGTCGCCGACGTGCCGCCGGTACCCGCGGTGGCGACGATCCACGCGGGTTCCGGGTAGCGCTCCAACTTCAGCTGCTGGTAGATCGATTCCGCGATGTTGTTGTTGCCGCGCCAGTCGGTGGCCCGCTCGGCGTAGGTGAACTGGTCCATGTAGTGGCCGCCGGTCTGCGCGGCGAGGGCGGCGGACTCCTCGTACATCTTCCGCGAGTCGTCCACGAAGTGGCACTGTCCGCCGTGGAATTCGATCAGCCGGCACTTCTCGGCACTGGTGGTGCGCGGCATCACGGCGATGAACGGCACTCCGATGAGCTTGGCGAAGTACGCCTCGGAGACGGCGGTCGAGCCGCTGGAGGCCTCGATGACGGGCTTGCCCGGCCTGATCCAGCCGTTGCAGAGCCCGTAGAGGAACAGCGAACGCGCCAGGCGGTGCTTGAGGCTGCCGGTGGGATGCGTGGACTCGTCCTTGAGGTAGAGGTCGATCCCCCACTGCTCGGGCAGGGGGAAGCGCAGCAGGTGGGTGTCGGCCGAGCGGTTCGCGTCGGCGTGCACCTTGCGTACGGCCTCTTTCAGCCAGGCCCGGTACGCCGGATCGCTGCGGTCCACATCAACAGTGGCCAACGCTTCGTAGGTGCTCATGCGCCCCGCTCCTCACTCTGGGAAACCTCTCCCCACTGCCAACAATAAGCCCCTCACCTGCACAAACGTTGACTTTGGGGTTCCATAGGGCTGCCTTGTGGGAGCGTTCGGGCATGCGCCCTGGTGTCCGTGCGGTTGCATGGGCAGACTGAGGTGCAGGAGCACGTGCGAAGGGGGCGGCGGCCATGTCAGAGCCGGAGTTCAACGCCATGGGTGTGCGGATCGAGCGGTGGCCCCGCTCGCTCACCAAGGCCGGTCAGGTCGTCATCGAGGACGGCAGGCTCGCGCTGCTGACGAGCTATGGGCGGGTGATCGACAGCGCGCCCGTGCGGGCGGTACGGGCCGGCAGGCCCTGGTTCGCGGGCGGTGACAGCACGGTGGCGACGGTCAACGGCACGCGCTACCGGCTGCACATGGGCGGGCCGGACCACGGGCCGGAGCGCAGTGCGCTGACGGGCCGGTTCCTGGAGGCACTGCGCAGGGCCGGCGCCGGCCACGGCTGATGGTGCCGCGAGGGGCGCCTGTGCGCGGAGTTGCGAAGTCGTCACTCCTGGTTCACGCTTGACTACATCACTCAGGGTTGACCGGCGGTGACACTGTGACCCAGCCCGCCGGCACAGACAGCAGGCAGCCAACTGCTGGATCCGATCCTTCGTCTTCTTCCGGACCTATTCGGGGAGTCGCAGCCGTGATCAGCGAGGCAAGCAGGCATTGCACGGTGGAGCTCCAGGCTTTGCCGTCGCGGATCGGTCAGGTCCGCAGAATCGTGTCGGCGCAGCTGCGCTACTGGCATCTCGATCCCTTGATCGACCAGGCAGCGCTCGGCGTCACGGAATTGCTGACCAATGTCCACCGGCACGCTCAGCCGGACAAGCTGTGCACCGTCGAGATCGAGCTGCTCCTCGACCGGCTCACCGTCAAGGTGCACGACCACGATCCACGGATTCCGACGCTCGGCACGGCCGGACCGCTGGAGACCACCGGGCGCGGACTCGCAATGATCGACGCGGTGTGCGAGAGCTGGGGCGTCCTGCCCAAGGGCGACGCGGGCAAGGTCGTCTGGTTCTCGCTCCCGGCGTCGCTACCGGTGGCAGCCCCGCCGCCGTACTCGGTCGCTTCGGTGTGCGGGGCGGCAGCGGCGGACGAACCCTTCGCGGTCGTCGGGGCCGAGCCGCGCGAGCATGCCACGGTCCGGTCGGCCCTGGCGACCTGACCGGTCGACAGGAGGGTGCCGGACAACGGCGGGGCGCCGCCGGCGCGTCGAGCGTGAACGTCCCGTAGATGTCCTCGTCCCGATTCAACGCCTGGTGAACCTCACGCAGTTGAAGACGGTCCTGCTCAGGTGAACCTTGCGCCTTGTGGCTTCACCTTGCGCGGGGCCTGCGCAGTGCCGGGATCAGCGCCTCAGCTGCGTCCCCGCACCGCTGCGAGGCACTGGTCGTAGAGGTCCGACAGATCGAGTCGCCCGTCGTGTCCGGCCCAGAGCTCGGTTGCCGTGTCGACGCAGGCGAAGACCGTCGCGACGATCGCCTTGGCGCGGGGGTCGGGGGCCGGGCTGGGGCCGGTGCCCAGCCGCGCCTGGATGACCGGGACGAGTTCGGCCTGCCAGCGCAGTCGCTTTTCGATGTAGCGGGCGTGCAGCGAGGGGGTGTCGAAAATGAGGCGGGACAGCTCCAGCACCCGCTCAGGAGTGTGGTTGGCGGTCAGGATGACCTCGAATCCGGCGCGCAGGGCATCCCAGGCGGACGCCTCGGCCGGCTGCTGCTCGACGGTCTGCTTGAGCAGTTCGCCCAGCGCCTCCTGGTCCCCGCAGACCAGGTCTTCCTTGGTGCCGAAGTAGCGGAACAGGGAGCGCTGCGAGATCCCCGCCTCTCGCGCGATCTGCGCGATCGTCGTCTGCTCGTAACCCTGCTCGGCGAACAGTCGAACCGCCGTATCCAGGATCGCCTGGGCGGCCACCTGCCGCGAACGGTCCCACAAAGTCGTCATGGACCTCAGGCTACCCCCTCTGGACAGCGACCGCCTAGATGGCATTAACTGCCAGAAAGGCAGCGACTGAAAGAAGGACAGCCATGACAGCCGTCGACTACCGCGGACAGACCACACTGATCACCGGCGCCAGCGCAGGCCTCGGCGCCGAGTTCGCCCGCCAGCTCGCTGCCCGCGGCTCCCACCTGGTGCTGGTGGCCCGCCGCAAGGAACGCCTGGAGGAGCTGGCCGCCGAGCTGCGTGCACACCACCGGATCCAGGCCCACGTGGTCCCGATGGACCTGGCCGCGGACAGCCCCGGGCAGGCGCTGGCCGCGCAGGTGGAACGGCTCGGCCTGCACGTCACCAGCGTGATCAACAACGCCGGGTTCGCCACCTTCGGCCCCTTCCACCAGGCGGATCCGGCACGGATGCGCCGGGAGATCGCCGTCGACGTGACCGCGGTGGCCGACATCAGCCGCGCCTTCGTCGAGCAGCTGCGGGCGGCGGGGCGTGGGGTACTGATCAACGTGGCGAGCATGGCCGCCTACCAGCCCAACCCGCGCATGGCGCTCTACGGGGCGACCAAGGCGTTCGTGCTGAGCCTCACCGAGGCGCTGTGGGAGGAGTCGCGCGGCACCGGCCTGCGGGTGCTGGCCCTGTCTCCCGGCGCCACCCGGACCGAGTTCTTCGACGTCGTGGGCACCACGCAGGCCGCCGGAGGGACCAGGCTCGCCTCGCCCGTCGATGTCGTCCGCACGGCGCTGGCCGCCCTGGACCGCAGGAACCCCCCGCCCAGCGTCATCGCAGGACGCATGAACCGGGCGATGGCCTCTCTCGCCCGCCGCCTGGCCACCCGACGGCAGGTCATCCGGGTCATCGGCCGGCTCACCGCCGAGGGGGCATGACGACGGGCGGGAAAGCCACCGTCATGGGTGGCGAAGGCCGCTGTCGGGATCCGGCCGGCAGGCCGACCTGACTTCGGTGTCGCCCACGCCGTAGACCTCGACGGCGTCCACGACGCGGGCGGCGGTGCGGGGGGAGATGGCGGCGGCCGCGGTCGCCTTCGTCACACCGCACCGCCCTTGGATTGCGGTCCGAACTGCTCGTCCAGGACGGACAGTCGGCGCCAGTACTCGTCCTCGTCGATCTCACCGGCGGCGAACCGTCGGCCGAGCACGGCGATCGGTGACGGCTCACCATGCAGGGCGCGATGCTGCCAGGGACCGGGCCGACCGAGCCGCCCGTTGCGGCGCAGGAGGGTGATGCCGCCGAAGATCACGGCTGCCCAGATCAGCGGAAAGAACAGGACCCATGGACCGGGTCCGTCGTAGGCCAGGGTGTTCATCTCGGTCAGCTCCTCTGTGGTGACGTCTCGTGCGATTCGAGAGTCGCGCCGAGAGGGGGTCCGGGTCGTCGTACGGCCAGCGGCACTGCGGATACCACCCGGGGAGTACGCGGCGCCTTCGCGCCTGCTTCCGATGCGCGCCGCCGCCGAGGTGCCGCTCGGCGGCCCCGCACCGGCGTACGAGCGCATCTCGGCTTACCTGCTGCGCGAGCGCGATGTCCTGCGTGGCTGTCCTGTCGGGCGGCTGACGATGGACCCGGACGTCATCGCCAGTGACGAGTTGCGCGCGCCGGTCGACGAGACGCTCGACTGGCTGCGGGAGCGGCTCGAGGGAATCGTCGAAGAGGGCCAGGAGCGGGGCGAGTTCAGCACCTCGCTGGTCCCGGGCGAGATCGCGGCGCTGATCGTCGCGACGGTGCAGGGCGGCTATGTGCTCGCGCGGGCGTCCGGTTCGACGGCCGCCTTCGATACGGGTGTGCGGGGCCTGCTCGCCCTGCTCGCGCCCGGCAACTCGTCCGACCGGTAAAGGAGTCAGGCCCGTGCATGCCATGCACTACGCGATCACTCTGCCCGCCGACTACGACATGGAGATCATCCGCAGGCGCGTCGCCACGAAGGGACATCTCCTCGACGACTTTCCCGGCCTCGGCCTCAAGGCGTATCTGATGCGCGAGCACGCCGACGGCTCGGCGGTGAACCAGTACGCACCGTTCTACCTGTGGACGACGCCCGAGGGGATGAACTCCTTCCTCCGGGGGCCCGGTTTCCAGGGAGTCGTGAACGACTTCGGGCGGCCGCAGGTGCGGCACTGGGCGGGTCTCGCATACGGAGAGGGCTCGGCCGCCGCGGCCGCCCCACGAACCGCCACGCGCCACAGGGTGCGCCTCGGGGACGACGAGCAGCCCGCCGGAGCGGTGGAGCGAGCACTGGAAGCACACCACGAACTCGTGGACACCGAGGGCGTGGTGGCGGCCGCGGTGGCCATCGATCCCGGGCACTGGGAGCTGGTCCACTTCACGCCCTGGGCGGACGGTTCCCCGGTGGGACACGGCGAGCCCTTCCAGGTGCTCCATGTGTCCGCGCCGCACCGCGCCGCGCTCACCCGCGGCGGACGGTGGTGAGTGCGGTCCGCACGGTCCTCGGCGACGTGGCGTCCGAGCAGCTGGGCATCTGCGACGCCCACGACCATCTCTTCCTGCGCAGCCCGCAGCTGCCGGGGCGGGAACCCGACGATCCGGAGGCCGCCGCGGGCGAGTTGGCCGCCTGCGCCGCCCTGGTCAGTTGCCGGAATCGCTGGCCGCACTCGCCGATGCCGGGTTCGGCGATCAGTTGCTGCTGGGCGGCGACACGGTCGTCCGGTCCACGCCGGGCATGCCGCATCTGCTGCGCCGGCTGCCGCCGAGGCTCGAACTCACCCTGGGCGGCGCGTTCGTGGAGCGGATCCTCATGGTGAACGCGGCTCGCGCGTTCGGCTGCCCGGCGCCCAAGGACCCCGCGCCGCCGGCGACCCGTGACTGCGGACCGCCGGCCGCCGGGGCACCCGGACCCGGCCTCAGCCGACCGGGATCAGAGTGAGGTAGACGAGGCCCAGCACTCCTCGGTAGCCGCGCAGCCAGCTGGCCCGGTGACGGTCCACACGGTCCCGGGTCTCGGCGGCCGACGGGTGGCCGTCGTGCGTGGCGAGCCACTCCTCCAGGCCGGCGAGGTAGCCGGACTCGAAGTGCTCCCACTCCTCCTCGGTCGCCGTCTCGATCCACTCGATACGGAATCCGGCGGCCGTGGCCGCCTCGGTGAGGTCGGCGAGGGGAAGGTGCTCGTCGGCACGGGCGTCCGGCCACATGGCGGCGAGTTCCTCCGGGGTGGGGGTGCGCTGCCAGAAGCCCTCGCCGAAGAGCACCCGTCCGCCCGGGGTGACCAGTGAGCGCAGTGCCTTGAGCGCGGAGGTGGTGACGGTCAGGGTCCCGCCCCCGACTGCGGCCTCCGGGTCGAGCAGTGCCTGCCCGGAACCCACGCACAGGACGACGTCGGCCGGCCCGCGGCTGGTGCCGGTGGCGGACTCCTCGACGAACTCGACGCGCCCGCCGAGCCCACGCGCGGCAGCGCCCCGGCGTCCACGCGCGAGATCCTCGCCGTTGAGATCGATCCCCACGCCCTTCGCGCCCGGCGCCGCCTCGAGCACCCGCAGCATCAACTCGCCCCAGCCGCAGCCGATGTCGAGGACCGTGGCCGGTTCCTGACGGACGAGCCGCGCGACAAGCTGTGCGGCCCGGGCCTCGGAGAGAGGCCCGTGGAAGGTGAGGCGGGTGAGCCGGGGCGGAAGATCGGTGTCAGCCATGGCCAGGAACGTTACGTCAGGCGTGCCGTTCGCACACCCGGATTCCGTGCTTCGGCTGCCCCGTTCATTGCCTCGGTGCCCCTTCCCTGCCTCGGCTGCCCGTTCCCTGCCTCAGTGCCCCTTCGCTGCCTCAGTGCCCGCTCCCTGCCTCGGCTGCCGTTGCCCGGACGGACTCCTGGCGGGACCCGTCGCGAACCCGGCAGGCCGGCCCGATGGTTGATCGGGCGCGCTCCGAAGCCGGCCTCGCCGGTCGTCGACGTGTCCGGTATTCGCGTGCGTTCAGGACACTCGCCGGGGCAGCACGCTCAGCGGATCGTCCAGCACCGGCTGCCATGCCAGCTCCGCCGCGCCCACGAGGCTGTTGTGGTCGAGGGTGCACGGCAGGATCGGGACGCCGCCGCTGCGGCCCCAGAGGCTGCGGTCGGCGACCACCGCGCGCAGTCGTTCCGGGTCCGCGTCGAGGAGTTCGCGGTGGAGGCCGCCGAGGATGATGCGGTCCGGGTTGAGGATGTTCACCAGACCCGCGAGGCCGAGGCCGAGGCGGTCGACGAGTTCCTCGGCCGCCGCCCGTACCGATGGGTCGTCGTACTCCGTACGGAGCAGGTCGCGGGACTGCTGGAGCAGGGACACCTCGGGGCCCGGGTCGCGGCCGGCGGCGGTGAGGAAGGCCAGGGGGTCGGCCTCGACGTCGAGGCAGCCGCGGCTGCCGCAGTAGCAGGGGCGGCCCTCGGGATTGACGGTGAGATGGCCGACTTCCAGGGCGAGGCCGGAGCTGCCCGTGTGCAGCCGGCCGTCGAGGACGAGCGCGCCGCCGACGCCGCGGTGTCCGGTGGCGACGCAGAGCAGGTGCTGGGCGCCGCGGCCGGCGCCGTGCCGGTGTTCGGCGAGGGCGGCGAGATTGACATCGTTGCCGGTGAAAGCAGGTCCCGTGATGCCTGCGGCGCGGACGCGTTCGGCGAAGATGTCGCGGACGGGGGCGCCCGCGGGCCACGCCAGATGCAGCGGGTTCAGCGCGGTGCCCTCGGGCTCGGCCACGGCGGAGGGGACGGCGAGCCCGGCGCCGACGCACCGCCTCCCGCCGGCGCGCAGCAGCGCCGCACCGGCCTCGACGACCTCGCCGAGGACCTGGGCCGGGTCGGCGGAGACCGTCACACAGCCGGGGGCGGTCGCGGCGATCGTGCCGCCGAGCCCGACGAGCGCGGCCCGGAATCCGTCGGCGTGCACCTGGGCGGCGAGCACGACGGGGCCGGTGTCGTCCACGGCGAGCCGGTGCGAGGGGCGGCCCTGGGAACCGGCGGCGGCGCCCGGCCGGGAGTCGACGCGGATCAGACCGAGCGCTTCGAGTTCGGCGGCGACGGCGCCCGCGGTGGCGCGTGTGACGCCCAGCTCGGCGGTGAGTACGGCCCGGGTGGGCGCCCGGCCCGTGTGTACCAGTTCCAGTGCGGGCCCGAGTGCGCCGCGGCCTCTCTCCAGCCTCGTCCGGGTGCTCGTCTCCTTGCCGTTCATGGGGGCGAGTCTCCCATGATCCCGGAGGTGAGCGGGCGGTCCGGTGGCGGGTGACCGATTCGCACGCGCCCAGCAGGCCCGGCGCGTGCGTACGTACCCGCGGAGGGCGAGTCACGGTGACGGGCCCGGAGGGTGCGTGAGGGCGCTCGTGGTGTTGTCCCGCGCGGTTGTACCGGTGGGCACCGGGGCCCTATGCTGACTTTGTGCCGCTACTAAACAAACTACGGACGGCCGCTACGGGGGGCCACGGCGGAGAACCCGCCACCCGCTCCCTGACCCGCCTCCGCATCGCGCTGACCGTCTTCTTCGCGCTCGACGGGTTTCTCTTCGCCGGCTGGGTGGTCCGCATCCCCGCCATCAAGCAGCAGACCGGCGCCTCGGCCGGTGATCTGGGACTCGCGCTCCTGGGGGTGTCGGCCGGCGCGGTCGTGACGATGACCCTCACAGGGCGGCTGTGCCGGCGCTTCGGGAGCCATCCCGTGACCGTCGCCGCCGGGGCCCTGATGTCGCTGGGCATCGCACTCCCCGCACAGACCCATTCGGCGCTCGCACTCGGCCTCGTACTGCTGGTGTTCGGCGTCGCGTACGGCGGGATCAACGTGGCCATGAACAGCGCCGCCGTGGATCTGGTCGCGGCACTGCGGCGGCCGGTCATGCCGAGCTTCCACGCCGCGTTCAGCCTCGGTGGCATGATCGGCGCCGGTCTCGGCGGACTGGTCGCCGCGGGCCTCTCCCCCGCCACGCATCTCTTCGCACTCACCTGCGTCGGGCTGCTGCTGACCGCCGCGGCCGGCCCTGAACTGCTGCGTCACCCCTCACCCGCGGCTCCCGAGCGGACCGGCGCGTCGACGGCCCGGCCGGCCCGCCCGACCGGACGTACCCGCCGGCTCGTCACCCTCTTCGGCGTGATCGCGCTGTGCACGGCGTACGGCGAGGGGGCACTGGCCGACTGGGGGGCGCTGCACCTGGAACAGGACCTGGACGCGCACCCGGGCATCGCGGCCGCCGGGTACTCGCTCTTCGCGCTCTTCATGACGGTGGGCCGGCTCTCGGGCACGACCTTGCTGGAACGGCTCGGCCAGACGCGGACGCTGGTCGCGGGCGGCGCAACCGCCTCGGCGGGCATGCTGCTCGGCGCGCTGGCACCGACGGTATGGCTCGCACTGCTCGGCTTCGCCGTGACCGGTCTCGGGCTGGCGAACATCTTCCCGGTGGCCGTGGCCCGCGCGGGCTCCCTGGCCGGGCCGGGGGGCGTGGCCGCCGCGTCCACACTGGGCTACGGCGGGATGCTCGTCGGACCGCCCGCCATCGGCTTCCTCGCCGACTGGTTCTCCCTGCCCTTGGCCCTGACGACGGTGGCGGCGCTGGCCGCCGCGGCCGCCCTGATCGGCTACTCGGCCCGGCGGAGCCCGGCGGCGGCACCGGACGCGCAGCCACGGGACGAGTAGCCGTACTCAGGCGTGCGTTCGACTCTTCTGTCCGGCCGACTGCTCGGCGACACCGTGGCCGACTCCTCGTGGTTCTTCTGGACGGCGCCGGCCCTGTCGGTGCTGATCCAGGCGTTCGTACTCGGCTGGTTCGTGCGCACGCTGCGCGGCAAACGGCACTCCGCACACCCCCCACGGCACCTGACTGCGCTGGCACAATGCCCGCATGGAGACCGCCGAGCTGATCAAGTGTCTCGTCCAGGAGGGCCAGTTGCTGGCCGCCGCCGCCGACGAGGCGGGCCCGGACGCACCTGTGCCCACCTGCCCGGGATGGCAGATCAGGGACCTCCTGCGGCACACCGGCATGGTGCACCGCTGGGCGACGGCGTTCGTGGCCGAGGGGCACACGACGTACCACCCGGACTCGGGCGAGCCGGACCTGGACGGGGACGAGCTGCTGGAGTGGTTCCGGGACGGCCACGGGCTGCTGGTCGGGGCGCTGACCGAGGCCCCTGACGATCTCGACTGCTGGAGCTTCCTGCCCGCGCCCTCGCCGCTGGCCTTCTGGGCGCGGCGCCAGACGCAGGAGACCGCCGTGCACCGCGTGGACGCCGAGTCCGCGCTCGGCGAGCCCGGCCCCGTACCCACCCGGCTCGCGGCGGACGGCATCGACGAGCTGCTGTGCGCCTTCCACGCCCGCTCCAGGAGCCGTGTCCGGACGGACTCGCCGCGGACCCTGCGGGTACGGGCCACGGACACGGACGACGTCTGGACCGTACGGCTGTCCCAGGAGCCGCCGCGCACCCAGCGCACGGGAGCAGGGCCGGCGGACTGCGAGCTGAGCGGCCCCGCCGGGCGGCTCCACCTCGCGCTGTGGAACCGGCTGCCGCTCGATGCCGTGACCGTCACGGGCGACGCGGAACTCGCACGGCTGTGGCGCGAGAACTCCGCGATCACCTGGTCCTGAGCCGCGTCCAACCCGGCCGGGGCAGTCAGCCGGCGGGGTTCGCCAGCATCCGGGAGAGCACCGCCCGCTGCAGCGGCTGCACCTCCGCATGGCGCTCGCGTCCCTTGGCCGTGAGCTCCACCCGCACCCCGCGCCGGTCCTCGCTGCACATCACGCGGGTCACCAGACCGTCCTTCTCCAGCCGCGCCACGAGGCGCGAGAGCGCGCTCTGACTCAGATGCACCCGGGATGCCAGCTCCTGCACGCGGCAGGACGAGCCGTCGTCCTCCGCGGTGCACTCGGCGAGCACATCAAGAACCTCGAAGTCGCTCGCACCCAGCCCGTGCTGATGGAGCTCCCGGTCCAGCTCGCACATCGTGCGCGCGTGCAGCGCGAGGACGCCCCGCCATTCCTCCACGAGCGCGCGCTCGGACTTCTTCGCCGCCATGACCGCACGTTAGCAGAAAAGGCCCACATTGTTGCACCGGCATTAAATGCGTTTGCATTCAATGCATGCGCATGTAGCGTGCTGCCCATGACCTCTCCGCTCAATGTCCCCGCATCACAGGAGCGCTGGACACCGCGGCTTTGGGGCACCCTCCTGGTGCTCTGCGCAGCGATGTTCCTCGACGCCCTCGACGTGTCGATGGTCGGCGTCGCCCTGCCGTCCATCGCCACCGACCTCGGCCTGTCCACCTCGACCCTGCAGTGGATCGTCAGCGGCTACATCCTCGGCTACGGCGGGCTGCTGCTGCTCGGCGGCCGCGCGGCCGACCTGCTGGGCAGGCGCCGGGTCTTCCTGGTCGCCCTCGCCGTGTTCGCGCTGGCCTCCCTGCTGGGCGGGCTCGTCGACTCCGGACCACTGCTCATCGCGAGCGGGCTGACCACGAGCCGGCGGGCGATCTCCTCGTTGGACAGGCCGATGCCGACCAGGGCCATCACCTCCCGTTCCCGGTCGGTGAGTCCGGCGAGTCCCTCGGCCTCGGCGGGCCCCTTGGAGCGGGCGGCGAACTCGGCGATGAGCCGGCGCGTCACCCCCGGCGACAGCAGCGCGTCGCCCTCGACCACCGCCCGTACCGCGCGCAGCAGTTCCTCCGGCTCGGTGTCCTTCACCAGGAACCCGCCGGCTCCGGCCCGGATCGCCTCGAAGACGTACTCGTCCAGCTCGAAGGTGGTCAGCATGACGATCTTCACGCCGTCCAGCGACTCGTCACCGGTGATCCGCCGGGTGGCGGCGAGCCCGTCGAGCCGGGGCATACGGATGTCCATCAGGACCACGTCGGGCTTCAGTTCGCGAACCCGGAGCAGCGCCTCCTCGCCGTCCGCGGCCTCCCCCACGACCTCGATGTCCGGCTGGGCGTCGAGCAGCGCCCGGAAGCCGGCCCGCACCAGCGACTGGTCGTCGGCGAGCAGTACCCGGATCACGGTGTCTCCTTCGGCTCGATCGGCAGGCCGGCGTGCACGCGGAACCCGCCGTCCGGGCGCGCGCCCGCCTCGATCGTGCCACCGAGCGCGGCGGCCCGCTCCCGCATCCCGATGAGTCCACGACCGCTGCCGCCCTGATCGTCGCCGGTGGCGGGCCCGTCGTCGTCGATCCGCAGATCGAGCCGGCCGCGCGCGTAACCGATCCTGACCCGTGCCGTACGGGACCCCGAGTGCCGCACCACATTGGTCAACGCCTCCTGCACGATCCGGAAGGCGGCGAGATCGGCACCGGGCGGGAGCGGGGTCCTGGTGCCCTCGGTGGTGACCTCCACGGTGAGTCCGGCACCTGCGGCCTGCTCGACGAGTTCGGGGAGCCGGTCGAGTCCGGGCGCGGGGGCGCGAGGCGCGTCACCCGGGGTCCGGAGGGTGTCCAGGACCTGCCGTACCTCGCCGAGCGCCTCCTTGCTGGCCGCCTTGATGGTGGTGAGGGCGGTCCGGGCCTGTTCGGGGTCGGAGTCCAGCAACGCGAGGCCCACCCCGGCCTGCACATTGATGACGGAGATGGAGTGGGCGAGCACGTCGTGGAGTTCGCGGGCGATTCGGAGCCGCTCCTCGTCGGCGCGGCGCCGCTCCGCCGCCGCGCGTTCGGCGCGTTCGCGGACCCACTGCTCTTTGCGTACCCGGGCCAGCTCGGCGAGGGCGAGGACGGCGACGAGCACGGCGCCGCTGACCAGTTCCTCGCCCCAGGGCGCCGGTCCGTCGCCGCGCGGTGGGAGATACGGGTAGAGCCAGTGGCCGAGGAGGAGATGGCCGACCCAGAACAGGCCGACGGCCACCCATGCCGCGTGCCGGTGCCCGGCGACGACGGCCGAGAACACTCCGACGGCGACGGTGAGCAGGACCGGCCCGTACGGATATCCCGCGCCGAGGTAGACCAGCGCGGTCGCCGCTGCCCCGGAGAGCGCGACGACCGGGTGCTTGCGGCGCGTCAGCAGAAAGGCGGGCCCGGCGAGCAGCAGCACCCGCGCGAACGCGTCGAGCGGCTCCCGGTCCTGGCTCTTCGCCGCGAACCCACTGCCGATCATCACGAAGACGGCGAGCATCAGGGTGGAGCGCCAGGGCACCCGGTGCTCCGCCCACCGGTCCGGGCCGTGCCGCCACCACGGCGGACCGCTGTCCCCCCACGGCGGTCCGCCGTGCATCCAAGGCGGACCGCTGTGAGGGCGGGTGCGCTGCTCGTCCATACCGGTCACGCTAGACCTGGCCGGTCCGCGTCGGCGTCAGCCGTGCGCGGTGATCACACGTACTCCCTGTGCAGTACGCGGCCGGGGCCGGGAGCCACGTCGACGCCGCCGGCGCCGCCGGCGCCGCCCGCGCCCGCCCGCGCCGGGAGCCTCGTCGATGCGGCCGGGAGGGGTCAACGCCCGGCGGTGGGTGACGGGACGAGACCGGCGTCGCGGGCGAGGCGGGCCACGGAGTGCGCGAAGAACGTGTCCCGGTCCTCCACGACACGGTTGAACTGCCCGAACACCTCGAAGGAGATCAGCCCGAACACCTGGGACCAGGCGGCGACGAGGGCGACGACCAGGTCCGGCGGCAGGTCGGCGGCGAAGTCGTCGGCCATTCTGAGGGCCTCGGGGCGCAGTTCCGCGGCGAGCGGGGGCGGGGTGACCCCCCGGCCCCGATAGGCGTCGCGGGCGATGGAGATGAGGGCGAGGCCGACCCGGGAGGCGGGCTCGATCGTGTCCTGCGGGGCGGCGTAGCCGGGGATGGGAGAGCCGAAGATCAGGGCGTACTCGTGGGGGTGGGCGAGCGCCCAGGCACGTACGCCGGAACAGACGGCGGTCCAGCGGACCACGGGGTCGGGCTCCCGTCCTGGCTCCCGTCCGGGCTCCCGTCCTGACCCTGGTCCGCCGTCGGGGCCGGACTCGGCGAGGGCCCGCTCGGCGGCGGCGCCGATCGCGTCGTACGCATCGACGATGAGGGCGGTGAGCAGCTCGTCGCGGCTCGGGAAGTACCGGTAGAGCGCAGATGACACCATGCCGAGCTCGCGGGCGACCGCGCGCAGGGAGAGCTTGGCGGCTCCCTCGGCGGCGAGCTGCCGGCGTGCCTCGTCCTTGATGGCGGCGGTGATCTCGCCGCGGGCCCGTTCTCTGGCTCCTCGCACGGTTCTGCTGCTGGTGCTCATGCGGAACAGTCTGTCACGTTTCGGAGCACCGACCAATAACGAGAGCACTGCTCTTGCTTTGAATCACCGATCCAATGCACACTGCTCTTATTCGAGAGCAGTGCTCTCCCACGGATCAACGATGGAGATCGCCATGTCGTCGTCGCGCCACTACGTGAAGGCCAACGCGTTCGAGATGCGGATGAACGGAGTCGTGGGCTGGCTCGCCCGCCGCGGAGTGAGTCTCCTCGGCTCCGCCGAGCTCTCCGTGCGCGGCCGCAAGAGCGGCGCCATGCAGCGCATCCCCGTCAATCCGTTCACCCAGGCCGGGGCGCAGTACCTTGTCTCGGCCCGCGGCCACTCCCAGTGGGTGCGCAACATGCGCGCTGCGGGCGGCGGCGAGCTGCGCGTCGGCCGCAAGGTGCGCACGTTCACCGCGGTGGAGATCCCGGACAGCGAGAGGCTCCCGGTCCTCCGCGGCTACCTCGAGCGCTGGGGCTGGGAGGTCGACCGGTTCTTCAAGGGCGTCACCGCCAAGTCCTCCGACGCGGAGATCCTGGCGGCCGCCCCGGACCACCCGGTGTTCCGGATCACCGTCACCAAGTGACAGCGGTCCCTCCGGGCTCCTCCCGACCACTACGGAGCAATGCGCGCCCTGTTACGAGGTGATGCGCGCCCCGTCGGTCTCGGGCTCGCCGGCCGCGCCCGGCTCCCCGGCCGCGGCAGCGCCTCCCGCCCCGGCGGGCGGACGGGTGCGGTCCATGGCCTCAAGGGCGCGCCGCGCGAGCGGGTGGGTGCGCACGATGCCCGCCAGCGACGTCGAGCCGCGGGTGATGTCCGCGAAGGCCTTCCAGGCCGGCCGGAATCCGGTGATCGCGGCATGGAGCAGGCCGGGGCGCCGCTCGAAGATCGCGAGCATGCGCCGGCCGACGCTCATCTCCACACCAAGTCCGGCCTTGATGGCGAAGGCGTAGTTCAGCGCCTGACGGCGGGCGTCCACGGCGTCGACGGCCTCCGCGATCCGTACCGCCCACTCCCCCGCGAGGCGCCCGGAGCGCAGCGCGAAGGAGATGCCCTCACGCGTCCACGGCTCCAGCAGTCCCGCCGCGTCCCCGCAGACGAGCACCCGGCCGCGGGACAGCGGCGAGTCGTCGGCACGGCAGCGCGTCAGATGCCCCGTCGAGATGACCTGCTCGAAACCGGCCAGGCCCAGCCGTGCGACGAAGTCCTCCAGGTAGCGCTTCGTGGCGGCCCCTTCGCCGCGCGCCGAGATCACCCCGACGGTCAGCACGTTCCCCTTGGGGAAGACCCAGCCGTAACTCCCGGGCATCGGGCCCCAGTCGATGAGCACCCGCCCCGCCCAGTCCTCGGCGACCGTCTCCGGCACCGGGATCTCGGCCTCCAGGCCCAGGTCCACCTGGTCGAGCTTCACCCCGACATGGGCTCCTATCCGGCTGGCACTGCCGTCCGCACCGACGACGGCGCGTGCGAGCACGGTCTCGCCGTCGGCGAGGACGACCGCGACGGTGCGGCGGTCCGGCACCGCCGGTCCGTGCTGCTCGACCCGGGAGACGGTCGCTCCGGTGCGCAGCACCGCGCCCGCCTTCTGCGCCTGCTCCACCAACCCCGCGTCGAACTCAGGCCGGTTGATGAGCCCGAAGAGCATCCGCCGCGAGCGGCGGGTGCGGGACAGTCTGCCGTTCAGCGAGAACGTGACCGCGTGCACCCGGTCCTGGAGGGGGAGCTCGAAGCCGGGCGGCAGGGCGTCCCGCGAAGGCCCGATGATCCCTCCGCCACAGGTCTTGTAGCGGGGCAGCTCGGCCTTCTCCAGAAGCAGGACCCTGCGGTCCGCGACGGCGGCCGCATAGGCCGCCGACGCTCCCGCGGGTCCCGCGCCGACCACGACGACGTCCCACACCGGCTCGTTGTGTCCGCCCACGGCATCTGCGTTCTCGCTGCTCACGATGTGCTTCTGCTCCCGATCCGACCCATGGCTGGGGCTCTCGACGGCATCCTACGGCGCGGCCCGTGCCGACCCCCTGTGGGAGGATCGGCCGTACCTTCGCAGTACACACAACGTCGCACCCACAAGGAGCGTGCCCATGACCGCGAATCCGATCGCCGAGACCGTCGCAGCACTGATGCCCCGCGCGAAGGCGGAGCTCACGGAGCTGGTGGCGTTCCATTCGGTGGCGGACCCGGCCGTCGCCCCCAGGAGCGAGTGCGAGGCCGCCGCGGAGTGGGTGGCGGGTGCGCTGCGCGCCGAGGGCTTCCAGGATGTCGCGCTGCTCGACACCCCTGACGGTTCCCAGTCGGTCTACGGTCTTCTGCCCGGCCCCGAGGGCGCGCCGACCGTGCTGCTCTACGCCCACTACGACGTGCAGCCGATGCTCGACGAGTCGGCGTGGGTGACGCCTCCCTTCGAGCTGACCGAGCGGAACGGCCGCTGGTACGGGCGCGGCGCCGCCGACTGCAAGGGCGGCTTCATCATGCACCTGCTCGCCCTGCGCGCCCTGAAGGCGAACGGCGGCATACCCGTCTCCGTCAAGGTCATCGTCGAGGGCTCGGAGGAGCAGGGCACCGGCGGCCTCGAGCGGTACGCGGAGGCACACCCGGAGCTGCTCGCGGCCGACGCGATCGTGATCGGGGACACCGGCAATTTCCGGGTCGGCCTGCCGACGGTGACGGCGACGCTGCGCGGAATGACCATGATCCGCGTCCGGATCGACACGCTCGAGGGCAATCTGCACTCCGGGCAGTTCGGCGGCGCCGCGCCCGACGCGCTGGCGGCGCTGATCAGGGTCCTTGACTCCCTGCGCGCCGACGACGGCTCGACGGTCGTCGACGGTCTGGTGTCGGACGCGGCCTGGGAGGGTCTGCAGTACCCGGAGGAAGACTTCCGCAAGGACGCGAAGGTGCTCGACGGCGTCGATCTGATCGGGCAGGGGACGGTCGCCGACCGCATCTGGGCCCGCCCGGCCGTGACCGTGATCGGAATCGACTGCCCGCCGGTGGCCGGCGCGACGCCGTCCGTGCCGGCGAGTGCCCGCGCGCAGATCAGCCTGCGGGTTCCGCCCGGCCAGGACGCGGCCAAGGCGACCGAGCTGCTGTACGCGCACATCGAGAAGCACACGCCGTGGAACGCGCGCGTGTCGTTGGAGCAGGTCGGCCAGGGCCAGCCGTTCAGCGCGGACGTGAACAGCCCGGCGTACGCCTCGATGGCGGAGGCGATGCGGATCGCCTACCCGGGCGAGGAGATGCAGACGTCGGGCATGGGCGGCTCGATTCCGCTGTGCAACACGCTCGCCGCGCTCTACCCGGAGGCGGAGATCCTGCTGATCGGGCTGAGCGAGCCGGAGGCGCAGATTCACGCGGTGAACGAGAGTGTCTCGCCCGAGGAGCTGGAGCGCCTGTCGGTCGCGGAGGCGCACTTCCTCGTGAACTACGCGCGCTCGAAGCAGGGTTAGGGTTCATACGCTCTCGGCGAAGCTCGCCGAGAGCGTAGATCCGGGCGTCGGGCGTGGGCGTTCGCTTACGTTCGCCGCATGGACGTCATCGAGGTACTTCCCCAGCTGCACATGTTCCGCTTCCCGATCGGCCAGGCGTACCTGTGGCGTGAGGGCGCGGAACTCACCCTGGTCGATGCCGGGAACGTCCACGCCGCCGCCGAAATCGAGGACGCGGTGCGCGGGCTCGGCGCCGACCCCGCGGGCATCCGCCGGATCGTGCTCACCCACTGCCACCGCGACCATGTCGGCGCGGCTCAGGAGCTGGCGGACCGGTACGGGGCGGAGGTGCTGGCGCACCGGCTGGACGCCCCGGTGATCCGCGGCGAGGCGCCGGTCCCCGACCCGGTCCTGCTCGACTGGGAGATCCCGCTCTACGAGCACGGGCTCACGGTGCCGGAGGCGCCGCCGACCCGGGTGGACCGTGTCCTGGAGGACGGAGAGGAACTCGAATTCGGCGGCGGGGCCCGGGTGGTGCATGTCCCGGGCCACACCGACGGCTCGATCGCGGTCCATCTCCCGCGCCACGGCGTGCTGTTCACCGGGGACGCGGTCGCGGGCGTGGGTCAGGTGATGCTGGGTGTCTTCAACGTGGACCGGAAGCAGGCCGTGGAGTCGATGCACCGGCTGGCCTCGCTCGCGCCGTCCACGCTCTGCTTCGGGCACGGCGACCCGGTCACGGTCGACGCGGCGGCGGTGCTCAGCGCGGCTGCCGGCGCCGCCTCATGGACGTCATGAGCCCGCTGCTCGTCCGGCCGGGACACCGGGCTCATCCCACCGGGACACCGGCCTCCAGATTGAGCACCGTTCCGCGCTCGCGGGCCCGCAGGGCCCAGCGCAGCCGCTCGTAGCGGACCGGGGGCAGCATCCCCGCGGCCTCCTCCTCGGAGGCGAACCGCCACCCCCGCAGCTCCGAGCCGGGCAGCAGCACCCGGACGGCCGCCTCGTCGCCGGTGAGCCGCCCACCGTCGAAGAGGAGCCGCAGCCCGCCGTAGCCCGGTGGCCGCGGCGGCTCCCAGTCGACGACCAGCAGCCGTGGTACGGCGTCGAGACGGATCCCGATCTCCTCGGCGACCTCACGCATGCCCGCGCGTGCCGGCGCCTCGCCCGACTCGACCACACCGCCGGGGAACTCCCAGCCGGGCTTGTAGGTGGGGTCGACGAGAAGTACCCGGTCCTGCTCGTCGAAGAGGAGCACCCCCGCGGCGAGGGTCTCGGAGGTCGGCTCGGGCGTCTGCACGATCTCGCAGACCGCGGCTGCCCCGTTGCCCACGGCCTCGGCCACGGCCTCCGCGGTCTCGCGCGGGGTGAGACACGACGTGTCGACGACATGGGCGTCGGCGGTGAGCCATCCGAGGGCGGTGCGGTAGGGCTCGATGTGGTCGTACGCCCATTGCCGTACGCGCTGTTCCAGATCCGGGATGTCCGGCTCCTCGCGTTCGGCGATCCGCGTCCGCAGGATCGTTTCCTCCGGGCGGAGCAGCACGTGCCGCACCGGTATGCGCCGGGCGGCGAGCCCTCCGAAGATCTCGTCGCGGTACTCCTGCCTGAGCAGGGTCATCGGCACCACCAGGACTCCGCCGACCTCGGCGAGCAGGGCGGCCGCGGTGTCCACGACGAGCCGGCGCCAGATCGGCAGGTCCTGGTAGTCGGTCACTTCGTCGAGGCGCTTCTGCGGCAGCAGGCTCCGCATTGCGTCGCCGGTCAGTTCGGGGTCGTACAAAGTGCTGTTCGGGATCAGATCGATCAGTTCGCGAGCGGCTGTCGTCTTGCCCGCACTGAAAGCACCGTTGATCCAGACGATCACGGTTCCCCCTCCTCCGTAGCCCCCTGTGGACTGCCCGCAACACCCTGCCACGGAAACGTCCCAGCGGCTCGACCGGAGCGTCGGTCAATGCCGTAACACATCCGGACGGAGCCTCGTTGGAGCTCACAGTGAGCAAGGGGGTGCGGTGATGCGCCGTACGGTGCTGGAGAAGTTTCCCGCAGGGGGACCGCGAGGCAGCTGGCCCGCCGAGGAGTTCGCCCGGGCACGACGGGACGAGGGCGTGCCGGCGGAGGTCGTGATGGACCTGGACTCGGACGCGTTCCTCGTGGTGATCCCGCAGCAGGCGACGGAATCCTTCTGACGACGCGTCACAAAGCCCAGTACGGCCCCGAGGCGGCCCGGTGCAGCAGCCTGACCGACGAGCCGTCCGGCGTCGTGGCACGGACCTCGAAGCGCAGATGGCGGCCCTTGGGGACATCGGCGGTGCACAGGAACTGATGGCCGCCCGGGCCCTTCTTGGTGGTCGCGAGGTACGGCGACGGGTTCTTTCCGGCGGTGTCGGTGAGGTAGAAGCGGCCCTCGATTCGGGCGTCCTTGTGGGTGTTGTCGGCGAACAGCAGGTGCACCAGGGTCGAGTGGCGGCGGGGTCCCGAGTGCAGGACGGCGTCGCTGAAGGCCAGGCCCACCCAGACACCGGAGCCGAGGGAGACATCCACGGTGTTCGATTCGTTCAGCATCGACGGCATGTCGGGGTCCTCCTGGGGCGGGGCGGGGGTCTGTCCGGTGGCGCGGGCGACGATTCCGGGGAAGACGACGTTCTTGAACTGGCGGACGCGGGCGTCACCCGGGCACGCCGTGCCGGAGACCGCCCAGTCGGCGTGCAGCCGGTGATAGCCGTAGCCCGGGTCGGAGGCCGAACGGCAGACCCGCAGCGGTATGCCGTGCCGCTGATGCAGCCAGGCTCCGAGCGCGATCAGCTTCTCGACCTGCTTGGCCGTCCACGGGTCGGTGTGCTGCAGGTTGGAGGCGGTCTCGATGCTGACCGCGCCGGTGCCGTCGGGACGGAGGTTCGCCTTGTAGTTGGCGTCGGCGCGGGTCTCGGTGCCGATGTACTGCCCGAGGTCGCCCTCGTAGCCGAGCCCGAAGTGGGACTCCAAATTAGTAGACTGCCAGTACTCGTAGATCCGTTGGGCTGTCCACGGCGCCGCGATGCTATGCAGGATGAACTGCGTTGGCCGAATGGCGGGCTGTTGATCGCTCTCGGGTTGAAGCTCCAACTTCTGCGCGAATGGGCACCAAGCCATCAGGGTGCCTCCTTCCGGATCGGAACGCTTCCCTGGGGGACATCGACATGGACGAAGGCACCTGTGCTGTCGAAGGATGCAACCGCCCCGTACGCGTGCGCTCCCGGGGGTGGTGCGCCATGCACTACCAGCGGTGGCAGCGCCACGGAGACACCGGTCCTGGAGCGGCACATCGGGTGCACGGCAGCATGGCGATGGAGGCCCGACCGTGCGAGTTCCCTGGCTGTACGCGGAAGTACATCAGCAAGGGGTTGTGCGCGAGCCGCAACTGGCAGCGCAACGCGGGACGCGAACTGACGGCGATCCCGGACCGGCGAGAGGCCAAGCCGACGGACCGGAACGAGCGCGGGGAGAAGCAGTGCCGCACCTGTCTTGTCTGGCTCCACCCGGACATGTTCACCCGGCTCGCCAGTGCCCCGGATGGTCTGCAAGGGCATTGCCGAAGCTGCGGGCGGGACGCGCAGCGTAAGACGCTGCACCGGCTGCCTCGTGGGCGTTACGCGGAGACGCTGGCGAGCCAGGGAGGTGTGTGCGCCATCTGCAAGGAGACGGACGACGCTGGGCGCACACTGTCCATTGACCATGACCACGCCTGCTGTCCGGACCCTGCCGAGTCCTGTGGGCAGTGCGTCCGTGCGCTGCTGTGTACCCGCTGCAACCACGGACTCGGGAAGTTCCGGGACAGCCCTGAACTCCTGCGTGCGGCAGCCGCCTACGTGGAGAACCATCGCGCCCCGTAGGAAGTCGGCCGGATCTCCGGCTGACTGTCGGACTCGGGCTGCAGCCCGTATTGGGTGGCGCTCGGATACCAGGCCATCCTTCCCCCTTCTGGCGTGCTCATGATCCTCATGCCGCCGAACGGCGCCGCGGAAACCCCGGATCCGGACGTTCCGTCAGCCTTCGCCGGATCCGAGGGTGAGCCGCGCGATGAAGTGGCACTGCAGCGGCCTTCCGGAGCGAGATGCAAGACACCTCGCCCTGAGCGCGTCGCCGCCCCGCGCGGGTGCTGTGCCGCGGCGGGGCGGGACCGGGTTGCGCCGCAGCCGACAAGCGCGGACGGGATGGCCAGACGGTAGTGCGCGCCAGCGACAGCGGCGCGCATGGTCAGAGCTTGTACATCCCACGGAATGGGCTGACGATGCGGGTCTCGCGCGAGCCGAAGTCGATGAGCAGCGCCTCACCCGCGAGCTCCACGCCGATGACCTTTCCAAGTCCGTACTGGTCGTGAGAGACGCGGTCTCCGAGGGCGAAATGCTTGGGCACGGGGTCGGCGGGGGCTTTGAAGGGGCTTGTGGGCAGGTGGCGCCGGGGCGCGGATCGGTTCGTCATTGTGCAGCCCAGTATGCGCGGCGGGGAACGGCGCCGCCGCGAGGTTGCCCGGATCGAGATGTCGCGGAAGCTCCAGCCCCCTGGCGCGGCCCTGTGAGTGCTCCGTCGCCGGGGCTGTCGGCGAGCACCTTGCTGCTGGTGCTGACGATCTCGAACCGGACACCGTCAGCGCTTTCCCCGCTCGGGAGCGAAGAAGTCGTCGGCGGCCTCGTTTCCCCAGGTCAGCCGTCAGCCCTTGCTGGATCCGAGGGTGAGTCCCGCGATGAAGTGGCGCTGCAGCAGCAGGAAGACCAGCAGCGTCGGCAGCGCGACGATCACCGAGCCCGCCGCCAGCAGGTTGTAGTCCGTAAAAAACTGGCCGCGGAGGTTGTTGAGCGCCGAGGTGATGGGGAGTTTGTCACCGTCGGAGATGAAGACGAGGGCCCAGAGGAAGTCGTTGTACATCCAGGTGAACTGGAGTGTGCCGAGGGCGGCGAGGGCGGGGCGGCACAGCGGCAGGGTGATCCGCCAGTACTGGGGCCAGACTCCTGCTCCGTCGACGATCGCCGCCTCCAGGATCTCCTGCGGCAGTGTGCGCATGAAGTTCGCGAGGACGAAGACGCAGAAGCCGATCTGGAAGCCGACCTGGACGGCGATGACGGCCCAGTAGGAGTCGAACATCGTCATCGAGTCCGACATCCAGTAGGGCAGCGGGATGCGGTTGAACAGGACGTACAGCGGGGTCACGATGACCTGCTGCGGGAGCAGATTCCCGGCGGTGAAGAGCATCAGCAGCAGGATCGAGCCGCGCAGCTTCAGCCGGGCGACGGCGAAGGCGACGAAGGACGCGAGAAAGAGCGCCAGCAGGACGCCCGGCACCGCGATGATCAGGGTGTTGACGAAGTACTTCGTCATGCCCGAGTCGCTGAAGGCCTGCTGGTAGTAGTCGAAGGAGAGCTTCCGGGGCAGCGAGAAGTAGCCGTGCTCGGACGTCTCGTCGTACGGCCTGAGCGACGCGTACACCGCGAGGGCCAGCGGTGCGAGGAAGGCCATCGAGACCGTCATCAGGAAGGCGTGCAGCCCGAGCCGGCCGGGGGTGAGGCGGCGCCGGCGCCCCGGGGACGCCTCGGCGGGTGCGGTGGCCGGCGCGGGGGCGGCGGCGGTCGTGGTGTCGGAGCGCGGCGGGCGCAGCGTAGTCAACGGGTTCTCTCCCCTCGGATCTCCTGGACGAGATACGTCACGACGAATCCCAGGGACACGGTCAGCAGCACCACGGCGATCGCCGAGCCGAAGCCGATCCGGCTGGCCTCGCCGATGATGTTGTCGGTGACGAGCACCGAGAGCAGTTCCAGGCCGTTGCGGCCCTTGTTGACGGCGTAGACGATGTCGAAGGCGCGCAGTGCCTCGATGACCGTGATGACGCCGACGATGACATTGACGGGCCGCAGCGTCGGGAAGACGACCCGGAAGAAGGTCTGTGCCTCGCCCGCACCGTCGATGGCGGCGGCCTCCTTCAGGGACGGATCGACGGCCTTGAGACCGGCCAGGTAGAGAATCATGACGTAGCCGGTGTGCCGCCATGCTGCGGCCAGCAGGATCATCCAGATGTTGAGGTCGGGGTCGCCGAGCCAGTCGGTGGGGTTGCCGGTGTTCCCGAGGACCGCGTTCAGCGCGCCCTGGTCGCGGGAGAAGACCAGCTGGGCGATGAAGCCGACGACGGCCAGCGACAGGACGACGGGCATGTACAGCGTCGACTGGTAGAAGCGGCTGAAGCGGACGCCCCGGTCGACGAGGACGGCCAGCAGCAGTCCGAAGGGTGTGGCGACGAGGCCCAGGAAGGCCAGCCACAGCAGGTTGTGCCGTACGGCCGGCCAGAACTGCGGATAGCCGGTGAACAGATTCGCGTAGTTCTCCGTGCCGACCCACTCGATGTCACCGATGCCGTCCCAGCTGGTGAACGAGAGCACGACGGAGGCCAGCGTCGGCCCCCAGATGACGGCGATGTCGAGCAGGAGGGGTATTCCCAGCAGCACGCCGAGGACGACGAGGTCGCGGGAGGTGAACCTCCGCGGGCCTCGCCGTCCGGTGCGCCGCGCGGTGTTGAGCTCCACGGATCGGATCTCCCAGTGCTGGCGTCGGGTCGGGGCGGTCAGTCGGAGGCGAAGATGGTCTTCTTCTGCCGTTCGATGTCGTTGACGAGTCCGTCCACGTCGTTCGGGTTGCTGATGAAGGTCTGGATGGCCGGGATCATCACGGTGGAGGAGAAGTCCGGCCGGGTGTCACGGTCCAGGAACTGGGAGATCTGCTTGGCGTTCGAGACGAGCTCGACGGCCTTCTTCTGCAGCGGGGTGTACGTGGAGGTGTCCGCCTCGCTGCTGACGGCGATGTTGTTCGGGTCGTACTGGAGATAGACGTCCTCGGCCTTGCCGGTGCCGAGCCACCTCAGCAGGTCCTTGGCGCTTTCGAGACTCTTCTCGTTCTTCAGGTTCTTCGACTTCCTGGCGAGCAGATAGCCGTCGATCGGGGCCTCGACCGCGTCCTGTCCGTGCTCCGGGTTGATGACCGGGAACGGGAAGAAGTCGAGGTCCGTCTGGTCGCTTTCCGGGAACTGCTGGCCGGGGTGCGGGAGCCCGAGGACCACCATGCCGGCCTCGCGCTTCTGGAGGCTGGTGGCGGCTTCCTGCCAGGTCCGGCCGTTCGCGCCCTGCTGGCAGTACGGGAGAATTCTGCGCCAGGTGTCGAAGACCTCCTTGACCTGCTTGCTGTTCCAGGCTTCCTTTCCGGCCATCAGATTCTTGTGGAACTCGTAGCCGTTCGTGCGCATGTTGATGTAGTCGAAGGTGCCCATGGCGGGCCAGCCGTCCTTGTCGCAGAAGGCGATCGGTACGATCTTGTCCTTCTGCATCTGCTTGGCCAGCGCGATGTACTCGTCGAGCGTCTTCGGTGCCTGGTAGCCGCGCTCCTGGAAGAGGCTTTTCCGGTGGAAGACGGCCCACGGATAGTAGTAGTACGGCGTGAGGTACTGCTTGCCGTCCTCTCCCGTCGACTGGTCCTTGAGCGCCGGCGTGAAGCCCTTGTAGTCCGCCCAGACATCGGATATGTCGTGCAGCAGACCCTTCTTGGCGAAGAACTGCATGCGATAGCCGGCGAACCACATGAACACGTCGTCCGGCTTGCCCTGCAGATAGCGGTTGATGTTCTCCTGGAACGTGTTGTGGTCGACGGTGTTGACCTTGACCTTGCGGCCTTCCTTCGACTGCTTCTCGTAGGCCTCGAACGCCTCGGCGAACGCCTTCCGCGGCACCGGGTCCGAGGCGTTGGACCCCATGGTGACGGTCCTGCCGTCGCCGCCGGGTCCACCGCCACAGGCGGTGAGCAGGGACGGCAGCGTGATCGCGCCCGCACCCAGAGCCGCTCCACGCAGCACATTCCGACGGGACATCCGATGTCCAGCCACGCCTCCTGGCGTGGCTGAACCGTTGAACGATGACTGCGCCATGTCCCCTCCTCCGGGGGTGCAACCAAACACAACCCAACGCGAGGATTGGATCTCACCCTCAAGAAGGGGTGTCGTCAAGGGTTTTGACGCAAGAACGGACAACCGTTACCGCATCTCTTCCAACAGACTCCAACAAGCCCTACCGTAAACGCGCGCCATCCGACACGTGCACGACGTCACCCGCCCCTGCGTGAGTACGGAGGAACGTAACGATGCGTCACCTTCCCATCCGCACAAAACGGCGAAGAGTGGTCGGAGCAGTGACCGCCGCCCTGCTGTGTACGGCGGGGCTCACCCCCGTGGCGGTCGCAGGAACACCCGCCGCAGCCGACGCGCCCGCCGCACTCGTCACCCCCGTCGCCCCCAGGGTTGACGACGGACTCTCTTCAACGAGAGCAGCCGCCCGCAGCGCATCTCGACCACCGCGCGGGCGGTGGGGCTGCCGGACGCCGCGGGCTACCGGCTGCGCGACCTGTGGGCGCACACGAGCCACAACACCGCGGGCACGGTCTCGTCGGCGACGGTCCCCGCCCACGGCACCGTACTGGTGCGGGTGTCGGCGGACCGCGCATGGGCCCTGCTGCCGCCGGCCGTCGACCTCACCGCCGACGAGGGACTGATGGCCGAGGCGGGCACGAGCGCGGAGATGACGACGACGGTCACCGATCTGGGCCGTACCCCCGCGCTGGACGTGTCGGTGGCGCTGACCGGGCCCGAGGGCTGGACGGTCCAGGCCACGTCCCGGGCCCGGACGCCGGTACTCCCCAGCGGCGAGAAGCTGAGCACCGGCTGGCGGATCGGCGTGCCGACGGGTACCGCGCCGGGTGCGTACGGACTGACGCTCACGACGAACTACCTCTCGCCGACCGGGAAGCGGCTCACCGCCGCCGTACCCGCGAGCGTGCATGTGGTGGTGCCGCCGCCCGCCGGGGCCTCGTACCTGAGCGATCTCGGCTGGCTGAGCGCGGCCGGCGGCTGGGGCCCGGTCGAGAAGGACCGGAGCAACGGCGAGAGCGCGGCCGGCGACGGACGGCCTATCACCATCGGCGGCCAGATCTTCGCCAAGGGCCTCGGCGTGCATGCCGCGAGCACGGTCGAGTACTACACGGGAGGCCGGTGCGGCGCGGTGACGGCGCAGGTGGGCCTGGACGACGAGAAGGGCACCCGCGGGACGGTCGCTCTCGGGGTCCTCGGGTCCACGGCCGCGCGAGTGGTGTCCCTGGTCCCTCGATCGGCCCACGGATCGAGACCTTGTGGATCGCTTCATCGCGCTATACGGAGTTCTGCATGCTTATGGTCGGCGCGTTGACGCCTCATCGGATGAAGGCGTCCGAAGCGATCTCGGAGATCACATGCGTGCAGCAGTAATCGCTCTCGTCCTTGCGGCCGCGGTGTCCACGGCCACGTCGGCGGGTGCCGTCGACGCAGCCGGCGCGGCGGAGAAAGGAGCCGATCAGAACAAGGGTCGGCTGAAGATCACGGGCCTGACCAGTGACCAACGGCTGGTGCAGTTCCGCGACAATCGCCCCGGCGACGTCCGTTCGATCGGCACGGTGAGCGGGCTGATAGGGGACACCACGCTGGTGGGCATCGACTACCGGGTACAGAACGGCAAGCTGTACGGCGTCGGCAACCAGGGCGGCATCTACACCCTGGACACGAACACCGCGCAGGCGACGAAGGTCCACCAGCTCACGATCGCCCTGTCCGGGACGCAGTTCGGGGTGGACTTCAACCCAGCGGCCAACCGGCTGCGGGTCGTCAGCGACACCGGGCAGAACCTCCGCCACAACATCGACGATCCGTCGGCGCCGCTGACCACCACCGCCGACAGCCCGCTGACCCACCTGGGGCCGCCGCCCTCGGCGGCCCTCGGGGTGACCGGCGCGGCCTACACCAACAACGACCTCAAGGCGCCCACGGCGACAACCCTGTTCGTCATCGACACCTCCAACGACCGGGTCGCGATTCAGTCCCCGGCGAACGCGGGCACCTTGGCCCCCACCGGCAGTCTGGGCGTCAACGCGGGCCCCTCGGCGGGATTCGACATCCACTACTCGCCCAAGTCCGGCATCAACCAGGGCTTCGCCGTCCTGCAGACCAACGGCTCCACCGGCTTCTACAAGGTCGACCTGCTGACCGGGGCGGCCACGAGCGCGGGAACCTTCCGTTCCACCCACCAGGTCGTCGACATCGCCGTGCCCCTGAGCCAGAGCTGACCCAGGCGATCCCGCCCCTCTGGGTGGCTCGACCGCTCTGCCGGAGTGCTCACTCCGGCACAGCAGGTCCGCGTGACAACGCCGCCGGACAGGGCCGAGCGACCGCCGGACACGGGTCAGGGGCTGCAGGCGTTCAGCCGTTGAGGCTCGCCGCCGTCTCGCCGCGCAGGCCGGGGGAGGCGGCGGCGGCCGCGCCCAGCAGGCCCGCGTCCGTGCCGGTGCGGGCCGGGGCGACGACCAGTCCCTGGACGAAGGAGAGCGTGGCGTAGTCGCGCAGGGCGCGGCGCAGAGGTGCGAAGAGCACCTCGCCGGCGCCGGCGACTCCCCCGCCGATGACGGCGATACGGATCTCCACGAGCGTGGCGGTCGCGGCGATACCGGCCGCCAGTGCCTGGGCGGCCCGCTCGAAGGAGGCGATCGCCACCGGGTCACCGGCGGCCGCGGCGGAAGCCACGGCGGCGGCCGAGGTGTCGCCGTCCGGGCCGGGCCGCCAGCCGCCCTCGATCGCCCGGCGCGCGATGTTGGGGCCGCTGGCGATCCGCTCCACACAGCCGCGCGCGCCGCACGGGCAGAGGTCGCCGTCGAGGTCCACGCTGATGTGGCCGATGTGGCCGGCGTTCCCGGTCGGACCGGGATACAGCTTGCCGCCGAGGACGAGCCCGCCGCCGACGCCTGTGGAGACGACCATGCACAAGGCGTTGTCGTACCCCCGCGCAGCGCCCTGCCAGTGCTCGGCCGCGGTCATCGCGACGCCGTCTCCGACCAGCTCGACAGGGAGCCCGCCGGTGGCCACCCGTACCCGGTCCACCAGGGGAAATCCGCGCCATCCCGGCACATTGACCGGGCTGACCGTACCGGCGGACGCGTCCACCGGCCCCGCGCTGCCGATGCCGACAGCCGTGACATGCAGCCACAGCGGCGAGGAGGCCAGCTCACCGAGCACCGCTGCGACGGCACGCATGACCGTCTCGCCGTCCTCGCGCGCCGGAGTCGGCCGCTGGGCCCGTACGAGAATCCTGCCGCTGCCGTCCACCAACGCGCCGGCGATCTTGGTGCCGCCGATGTCGAGCGCGGCGACGAGGTCGTTATGCATTGGTGTGCGATCTCCCGGGGGCTGGGGGTCCCCCCACGCTCCGGGCGCAGGGGGAGGACCTGCGGCTTCGGTGACCAGTCTCCATTCCCCTGACAACGTTGTCCAGGGCCTATGCTCGACGCCACAGCCTTGCACAGCACAGCAAGTGCCCGCAGGACCATGGCAATGTGCCCTCACGGGCCACCCGACGACGACAGGACAGCGCACCGTGGCCGAGTTCGCCCGCCGCCCCGAGAACCGCTACGGCATCCGGCCCACCATGAAGGACGTGGCCTCGCGCGCCGGAGTCGGCCTCAAGACGGTCTCCCGGGTGGTCAACGGCGAGCCGGGCGTCACCCCCGACACCGAGCGACGTGTGCAGGAGGCCATCGAGGCGCTGGGCTTTCGCCGCAACGACAGCGCGCGGGTGCTGCGCAAGGGCCGCACGGCCTCGATCGGGCTGGTCCTCGAGGATCTCGCGGACCCCTTCTACGGCCCGCTGAGCCGCGCCGTGGAGGAGGTCGCCCGTGCGCACGGGGCGCTGCTCATCAACGGATCCAGCGCGGAGGACCCGGACCGCGAGCAGGAGTTGGTGCTCGCGCTCTGCGCCCGCCGGGTGGACGGGCTGATCGTCATTCCGGCCGGACACGACCACCGCTATCTGGAACCGGAGATCAGGGCGGGCATCTCGACCGTGTTCGTGGACCGGCCCGCGGGGCGGATCGACGCGGACGTGGTGCTGTCGGACAGCTTCGGCGGCGCCCGGGACGGCGTCGCGCATCTGATCGCGCACGGCCACCGGCGGATCGGGTTCATCGGCGACCAGCCGAGCATCCACACCGCGACGGAGCGGCTGCGCGGCTACCGGGCGGCCATGGAGGACGCCGGGCTGCCGGTGGACGAACGCTGGGTGTCCCTCGGCTCCACCGACCCGGAGCGGGTCACGGCGGCCGCGGAGGCGATGCTCTCCGGCCCGGGCCCGGTCACCGCGGTGTTCGCGGGCAACAACCGGGTGACCGTGACGGCGGTACGGTTCCTGGCCGGTCGCGAGACGCCGGTCGCGCTGGTCGGCTTCGACGACATCGAGCTCGCCGATCTGCTCGGCATCACCGTCATCGCCCAGGACGCGGCCGCGCTCGGCCGGACGGCGGCCGAGCGGCTGTTCCGCCGGCTCGACGGGGTGGCCGAGGCGCCGGCCCGGGTCGAGCTGACGACCACGCTCATAGCGCGGGGCTCGGGCGAGGTGCCACCGCCGGCGGACAGGCCTTAGGGCCCCTTGGAGCGGTAGCCGGGTGTGGACCCGGCGAAAGGTGACGCGGCGGCTCGCGGCCCCGGTCTTTACGGAATGACGGCCGGCAAATATCAGGTCCACCGCTATCGGTCAAGTCACGAGTTCCCGCGTCACGCAATTCAGGGGCATGACGCGATTCGATCTGCCGGGCCTAATGGAGGCATGGGTTCACGCAGATCAGGTGGCCCACCCGTATCGCCCGGAACAGTCCGGGCGACCGTGAATTGACCGGACCGTTCGACAGCCCTCGCGGCTTTCCCCTGGAAGTGATTTCTATGTCTCGCCGTTCCCGGACGCAGCGCGTTGTGACGTTTGCCGCTTCGACCGCCCTGGCCGCGGGCGGCGTCCTGCTGCCCACCAGTGCGTTCGCCGCCCCGACGATGCCGCATGCCGGCACCGTGACGGCCGCGCACGACAGTTACGGTGTCGGGCAGCACGCCACCGCCCTCGCCGGCTTGGAGTGGGTGGACACCACAGATTCCCCCAGTGGCATCACAGTCAAGCTTCCCGGGAAGGCCACGGTCGAGAAGATCACTGAATCCCCCACTGACTTCCCCGGTCGCTTTTACTCCGTGGACACCACTGGCCTGTCCCTTGGCTTCACCATCGCCGATTTGCCCGAGACCGGAATAAATCTCGATGAGTCGCTTCAGGTCTACATCGAGTCCGCCGGCGAGAAATCCGGCGAGACTGTCACCAGCACCAGCACTCAGAAGACCACAGTCGACGGCCACCCCGCCATCGACGCGCATCTCGTCTTCAAGAACAGCGGAACAGTTGAGTCCATTCGCATCATCGACGCCGGCACCCACGCCGTTCAGCTCATGACCATGGGTTCTGCCACGGACCAGCAGGCCGTGGACCAGATGCATCAGCAGATGCTCACCAGCGTCCGGCTCCGCTGACCCGGACCTCGCCGGGCCCTGTCCGCCGCGCGCCGTCAGCAGACGGGCAGGCCCGGGACGGGCTGGTCGTTGTCGCCGCCCTTGACGTAGACGACGCTGACGTAGACATCGGTGTTGCCGCTGTCGTCGTCGGTCCGGGCCCACCAGACGTTCGTCCACTGGCCGTACGTCTCACGACGGCCCAAGTCGGCCTGGCAGTAGAAGTAGTTGGTGCCCGCGTTGAGCACGCCCATCTCGCTGCCGGAACGGCTGTAGGACTTCGCGGTGCGCCAGACCTCGCAGTTGTACTTGCCGCCGCCGGTGGAGTGGCACACCGGTGCGGGGGCAGGGGCGCCGCCGCCCCCCACGGCGGGGGCGGCCCCCCCTGTTCTTCTTTCCCCCCTCGTTTTTTTTCCTCCCGTTGTTGTTGGCGTTCCCCCCCCCCCCGCACCCCCCCCCCCCCCCG
>NZ_JBWKDT010000029.1:0-3239 GCF_056435785.1 Streptomyces sp. NPDC043870 | reverse complement strand
AACGCTTATCTTTTCCACGCTACAAGTGGGCCCCCCCCCCCCCCCCTCCGCCCCCCCCCCCCCCCCCCCCCCCCCCCCCCCCCCCCCCCCCGCCCGTGGTGCTGCTGCCGCCCGTGGTGCTGCTGCCGCCGGTGGTGGTGGACGTGCCACCGCCGTCGGAACCGCCGCCCGACGCGGAGCCTCCGGTGCTGCCAGTGCCGCCGCCGTCGGTGCCGCCCGTGCCCGCGGCTCCGCTCCTGCCGGGGTCCGGCTTGCGCGACGGGGAGCTCGACGACTTGTCGTCACCCCCGCCGGCCGGCTTCCCGCCGGTGCTCGCCGCGGGCTTCGAGGGGCTGACCGGATCCGGCTGCCGACCGGAACTCGTCCCGGACGGGCCCGCGTCCGCGCTCCCCGCCGCCTCGGCCCGCGCCGACTCGCCCCTGTGCACCAGCGCGTACGTCACGCCTCCCCCGGCGAGCAGCACGGCGGCGACCGCGGCGGCGATGAGCGACTTGGAACGGGCACGACCGGGTGCCGGCTGCGGGGGACCATACGGGGCGGAGCCGAAGCCCGCTGCACCCGCGCCGCTCTCCGCGCCCGCGTCGCCCCCCGCGCCCGCGGGCCCGAAACCCTGTGGCCGGTGCGGGACTTCGTTGCGGGTGGTGGGGACCGGTCCGGCCGTCGGCGAGCTCGCGTCGGCAGTCGGCGTCAGGGGCCCGGTGCCGGAAGGGACCGGGTCGGCACCGGGCAGCAGCGGGCCCGTTTCCGGCCCCGTTGCCGACGGGCCGGCGACCGCAGCCGCAGCGTCTGCGCCGGGCGCCCCGGTCCTCGGCCGCACCACGCCCCGCAGCCCCATCGTGTCCGCCGTTTCCCGGCCGCCCGCGACCTCGTCCAGAAGTCGCGCGGCGGTGGCCGCGTCGGGCCGCCGGGACGGATCCTTGTGCATCAGCGACTGCAGGACGGGGCCCAACCGGCCGGCCCGGCGCGGTTCGGGCAGCGGGTCGACGACGATCGCGGTGAGGGTGGACCAGGTGGACGTACGGCGGAACGGCGACGCGCCCTCCACCGCCGCGTAGAGCGTGGCGCCGAGCGCCCAGACGTCGGAGGCGGGGCCCGGGTCGTGGCCCTGGGCACGCTCGGGGCCAAGTAGTCGAGCGAGCCGACCAGTTCGCCGCTGCGGGTCAGATGCGTGGTCGAGCCGTCGCCGGGGTCGTCCATCGCGGCGATGCCGAAGTCGGTGAGGACGACACGGCCGGTGCGGTCCAGCAGGATGTTGCCCGGTTTGACGTCGCGGTGCAGCACGCCGACGCGATGGGCCGCGTCCAGCGCCTCCATCACCCGCGCGCCGACGGCCGCGGCATCGCGCGGGTCCATCACACCGCGCTCGGAGAGCACGTCGTCGAGCGACGGCCCGTCGACGAGTTCCATCACGATGACGGGCCGGCCCTCGTGCTCGGCGACGTCGTGGACGGCGATGACCCCCGGGTGGCGTACCCGTGCCGCCGCGCGCGCCTCGCGCTGCATCCGCAGCCGCAGATCGGCCAGTTCGGGCGCGGACGAGTCCGTGTACGTCCGCAGCTCCTTGACGGCGACCTCGCGGCCGAGGACGTCGTCGACGGCGCGCCAGACGACGCCCATGCCGCCACGGCCCAGTTGCCCGATCACCCGGTATCGGCCGGCCAGCCGCTCGTTCTCCCCCGAAGACACCGCTGCCCCGTTCCTCTGATCGCCTGTGGTGTGGCGTACAGACTACGGGGCAGGGGTGTTCGCTCCGGCCCGTGTTACTGGGCTGTGGCCGTCAGGTCACCGCGGCGCGGCCGGGCGAAGGCGTCGAGTTCGGCGCGGGTGAGCCCGGTGAGGCGGGCGACCTCGTCGTTGTCGAGGGCGCCGCAGTCGAGGCCGCGCAGCAGATAGCCGCTGAGCGCCTTCGCGGTGGCGGGCTCGTCCATGATGTCGCCCTCGGTCTTCGCCACGTACGCGGCGAGGCGGGCGGCTGCCGCCTCCATGCCCTCGCGATAGAAGGCGAAGACGGCGGCGTAGCGGGTCGGGAGGTGGCCCGGGTGCATGTCCCAGCCCTGGTAGTACGCGCGGGCCAGGGCGCGGCGGGTAAGGCCGTAGTGGAGCTTCCAGGCCCGGTGGACATGCTCGGTGGAGCCGACGGGCAGCACGTTCGTGGAGCCGTCGGAGACACGCACGCCGGTGCCGGCGGCGGCGACCTGCATGATCGCCTTGGCGTGGTCGGCGGCCGGGTGGTCGCTGGCCTGGTACGCGGCGCTGACGCCGAGGCAGGCGCTGTAGTCGAAGGTGCCGTAGTGCAGACCGGTGGCGCGGTTCTCGGCGGCGTCGATCATGCGGGCGACGGTGGCGGTGCCGTCGGCGGCGAGGATGGACTGGCTGGTCTCGATCTGGATCTCGAAGCCGATCCGGCCGGCGTCCAGGCCATGGGCCTTCTCGAAGGCTTCGAGGAGCCGGACGAACGCCGTGACCTGCTCGGGATAGGTGACCTTGGGGAGGGTGAGGACGAGTCCGTCGGGCAGTCCTCCGTGCTCCATCAGGCCGGTGAGGAAGATGTCCGTGGTGCGGATGCCGCGGTCGCGTACGGCGGCCTCCATGCACTTCATCCGGATGCCCATGTACGGGGCAGCGGTGCGGTTCGCGTAAGCCTCGGAGATCAGGCGGGCGGCGCGGGCGGCGTCCGCGTCCTCGTCGCGGCCGTGGTAGCCGTCCTCGAAGTCGACGCGAAGGTCCTCGATGGGCTCGCGCTCCAGCTTGGCCCGTACCCGGGTGTACACGGGCTCGGCGAGCTCGTCGGAGAGGCCCAGGACCCGGGCCAGTGTCCCGGCGTCCGGCGCGTGCTCGTCGAGGGCCGCGAGGGCCTGGTCGCCCCAGGAGCGGATGGTGCCGGCGCCGAAGGCGTCACCCGGGGCGTAGACGGTGTGGATGGGCTGGCGGGTGCCGGGGTCTCCCGGGTAGCGGCGGGCGAGCTCGGCGTCCACCGGTGCGAGGGAGGCGCTGATGTCCTCACTGACCGCGCCGGCGAGGCTCGTCGCCACCTTCTCCTGCTGACCCATTACCGCACCCTCCACACTCTCGCCGTTTCCGCCTATCGGAATCAACAATCCGTATGGTGAAGTTATCCGGGCGACTGGCCTGCGTCAATGGTCCCCCGGAACGGTGCGGGGCCGCGCGGTGGTTTCACCGTGCGGCCCCGGGCGGAGGGTGTGTGGGGTCAGCCCTTGCGGGTCTTGATCTCTTCGGTG
>NZ_JBWKDT010000028.1:51384-109750 GCF_056435785.1 Streptomyces sp. NPDC043870 | reverse complement strand
CCCGTCGGCGGCCCATCCAGGGGGCCGATGGGAACTCTTCCGTCCCCACTCGAAAAACGGGGGGGGGACTCCGGAAGAAAGCGCCCCGGCGCGCGTACGCCCCCCGGGCCTTCCTCACAACTGCCTGCCGGTGGCAGGCACTACGTCCTGGGCGGCCGGACGCCCGACGTCGTGCCGTCCGTCGTGCCGTCCGTGGTGCCTGCGTCGGTGGTACCGCCGTCGGTGGTGCCACCGTCGGTGGTACCGCCGTCGGTGGTGCCACCGTCGGTCGTACCGCCGTCCGTGGTGCCACCGTTGTCGGTGCCCGAGGAGTCGCCCGGCCCGGTGGGCGAGCCCGTCGGGGTGTTGTCCGGCGTACGGGTCGGCTTGTCCGGGCCCTTCGTCTTCGTCGGCTTGTCGTCCGGGCCCTTCGTCTTCTCGGTCTCCGAAGGCGTCACCGTCGGCGTCGACGTGGGCTCCTCGATCACGGACTCCGCGACCTCCAGGTCGAATTCCTCGTCCGAGCCCCCGTCGAGGGCGCCGGTCGTGTACTGCTGCCAGATCAGGGCCGGGACGCCACCACCGTTGGCGCGGCCCTCGTTGACCGTGTCGGTCAGGGTGACCTGGTTGCCCTTGGGATCCTCACCGAAAAGGCCGACCGCGGTGACGAGTTGGGGTGTGTAGCCCACGAACCACGCCGAGCGGTTGTTCTCCGAGGTACCGGTCTTGCCGGCGGCGAAGTAGTCGCCCCGCGCGTTCTGGCCCGAGCCGCTCTTCACGACGCCGGTCATGGCCTGGGTCACGGTGTCCGCCGCCTCACGGCTGATCACCTGCTCGCCGTCCGCCTCTTCCGCGTTGACCGTGCGGACCATGTGCTCGGCCTTGGCCACGATCGACGGCGTGACCTTCTTGCCGTGGTTGTCGAGGGTCGCGTACACCCCGGCCATGTCCCAGGGGGAGGCGCCCATCGTGCCGAGCGACATGGCGGGCCGCACCGGCCAGCCCTCGCCGTCCTTCATACCGAGGCCGAGCGCGGTCTTCTTCACCTTGTCCGGGCCGACGTCCACGATCATCTGGGCGTAGACCGAGTTGATCGAGCTGTTCGTGGCCCGCTGGACGGTGACCTTGCCGTAGTCCCTGTCGTCCTCGTTCTCCGGCGCGAAGGGGGTGTCGCTGCCCTCGACCGGCCGCTTGCTGGTGCCGTCGTAGACGGTGTTCAGGCCGATCGGCTTGTCGTCCTGGGTCACCGACTCGTTCTCCAGGGCGGAGGCGAGCACGATGGGCTTGAAGGTGGAGGCGGGCTGGTAGTCGCGCCGGGTGGCGTTGGACAGCCAGTGCTCGGTCGCTCCGATGCCGCCGTACAGCGCGACGACTTTGCCGGTCTTCGGGTCGACGGAGGTCGCACCCGCCTGGACGGTCGCGTCGCGCTTGTCGGCCTTGCGGTCGAGCTTCTTCTCCAGCTGATCGTCGACGGCCTCGACGAGCGCCTTCTGGCGCTTCTTGTCGATGTTGAGCGTGATGGTCCAGCCGCCGGCCTTGATCTCCTCCTCGCTGATGTCGTGGCGCGCCGCCAGCTCGGCGTTGGCCGCCTCGACGAGATAGCCGGTCTGGCCTCCCATGCCGGGGGCGGCCTTCGGGGGCTTGGGTACGGGGAACTTGAGGCCGGCACGTTCTGCGGAGTCCAGCCAGTCCTCCTCGACCATGTTGTTCAGGACGTAGTTCCAGCGCTCGGTGACCAGCTTCCTGCCGGTCGGGGAGGCGACCGCCCAGTCGTACTGGCTCGGGGCCTGGAGCAGGGCGGCGAGGTACGCGCCCTCCGCGACGTTGAGCTTCCCTGCGTCCTTGCCGTAGTACGCCTGCGCCGCGGCCTGGATGCCGTAGGCGCCGCGCCCGTAGTAGCTGGTGTTGATGTAGCCCGCGAGGATCTCGTCCTTCTCGTTCTCGCGGTCCACCTTCAGGGAGATCACCAGCTCCTTGAGCTTGCGGGTGACCGTCTGGTCCTGGTTCAGGTAGTAGTTCTTGACGTACTGCTGGGTGATGGTCGAGCCACCTTGCTTGCCCTTGCCGGTAAGGGTGTTGAGGAGACCACGGGCAGTGCCCTTGAAGTCGACGCCCGAGTCCTTGAAGAAGGTCTTGTTCTCGGCGGCGACGAACGTCATCTGAACCGGCTTCGGGATCTTCTCCAGGCCGACGATCTCGCGGTTGATCTCTCCGGTGCGGGCCAGGACGGTGCCGTCGCTGTACTTGTAGACGTTGCTCTGCATCGTCGCCTGGGCGTTGCCCTTCGGCACCGGCACGAGCAGATAGACCACGACGAACGCGCCCATCAGCAGCAGGCACAGGGTGAAGAACGTGCCCAGCATCTTCTTCCAGGTGAAGAAGCGCCGTATGCCCCCGGCTTTCTTCGCCCGGCGCGCACCGCGCTGCCGGGCTCGTCGCGCTTCCGCTCGGCCCATCGCTCCGTTGCTCCGCTCTCTGTACCGCGTTCCGCGTTCTGCGTGCTGCGTGCTGCTTCTGCGTTGATCTTCGCCTCGTACGCCGGCGGTCGCTGCCAGATCAGCTCAGAAAGCTAACACCGCTCGTACCGACAAAGGACAACTGATCCGGCCTTTTCCGGACGTGAGAATCAGCACCTGTCTCTAGGGAACCGACTCACGAGAGGTGCGCAGGGTTGCTGAGTCAGATAATGTGTAATCACATTGCTAGCTCAGACGGCCGTCGCGCACGGCCGGGAAACGGGGACGGAACATGCCTGCGACCAGCAGATCCCTTCACGAGGACACGCCCGAGATGCCCGCGCCGCGGGTCCGCGAGTTCGCCGCGCACAGCATCGGCGGCGGCCTCGCTCTCCTGCTCGGACTCGTCGGCGTGGCGGCCGGCGTCGCGTTGGTCGTGGCCGGCTCCACGCGGAGTTCGGACGCGGCGAAGGTGACTCTGATCCTGGGCGGCATCGCCGTGGCGGTCGCGGCGCTCTTCGCGATGTCCGGGCTGAACATGGTGGCGCCGGGCGAGGCCCGGGTGGTCCAGCTCTTCGGCCGCTACCGCGGCACGATCCGCACGGACGGGCTGCGTTGGGTGAACCCGCTGACCTCGCGCGAGAAGATCTCGACCCGGGTACGCAACCACGAGACCGCGATCCTCAAGGTCAACGACGCGTACGGCAACCCGATCGAGCTGGCCGCCGTGGTGGTGTGGAAGGTCGAGGACACCGCACAGGCGCTGTTCGAGGTGGACGACTTCCTGGAGTTCGTGTCCACGCAGACCGAGGCGGCGGTCCGGCACATCGCGATCGAGTACCCCTACGACGCCCATGAAGAGGACGGGCTGTCGCTGCGCGGCAACGCCGAGGAGATCACCGAGAAGCTCGCGGCCGAACTGCACGCGCGCGTGGAGGCCGCGGGCGTCCACATCATCGAGTCCCGCTTCACGCATCTCGCCTACGCCCCGGAGATCGCCTCGGCGATGCTCCAGCGCCAGCAGGCGGGCGCGATGGTCGCCGCCCGCCGGCAGATCGTGGACGGTGCGGTCGGCATGGTGGAGGCCGCGCTCTCCCGGATCTCGGAGGAGGGCTTCGTGGAACTGGACGACGAGCGCAAGGCGGCGATGGTGTCCAACCTGATGGTGGTGCTGTGCGGAGACCGCTCCGCCCAGCCGGTCCTCAACACGGGCACGCTCTACCAGTGACGCCCCCCGAGCGGAAGCAGGTACTGCTGCGGCTGGACCCGGCGGTGTACGAGGCGCTCGCCCGCTGGGCCTCCGACGAGCTGCGCAGCGCCAACGCGCAGATCGAGTTCCTGCTCCGACGGGCTTTGTCGGAGGCGGGACGGCTCCCTGGCAGCGTCAAGCCGATCCCCCGGCGGGGGCGGCCACCGAAGGTCCCACCGGGCCAGGAACCTCCGCCCGGCCAGGAGCCTCCGCACGGTCGGCAGCCTCCGCCGGGCCAGGAGCCTCCGCACGGTCGGCAGCTTCCGCCCGGTCGGGAGCCTCCGGATCCCGCCGTTCCGAACCGTGACAATCGGCCCTGACCTGCAAGGACAGTCGCCCGCGAGCTGACTCTACACAGTACGTATACACACGAGGTATACGCACTGTGTAGAGTCCTCGTCATGTCAATCGGTCACACGCTCCTCGGGCTCCTGGAGTCCGGACCCCGCCACGGTTACGACCTGAAGCGCACCTTCGACGAGAAGTTCGGCCACGACCGGCCGCTGCACTACGGACAGGTCTATTCGACGATGTCCCGGCTGCTGAAGAACGGCCTCGTCGAGGTCGACGGCATTGAGGCGGGAGGCGGCCCCGAGCGCAAGCGGTACGCGATCACCGAAGCCGGCATCACCGATGTCGCCCAGTGGCTCGCCACGCCCGAGAAGCCGGAGCCGTACCTCCAGTCGACCCTCTACACCAAGGTCGTCCTCGCACTGCTCACCGGCCGCAGCGCAGCCGAACTGCTCGACACACAGCGTTCGGAGCATCTGCGGCTGATGCGCATCCTCACCGATCGCAAGCGCCGCGGCGACCTCGCCGACCAGCTCATCTGCGACCACGCGCTCTTCCACCTGGAGGCCGACCTGCGCTGGCTGGAGCTGGCCGCCGCCCGCCTCGACCAGCTCGCGAAGGCGGTGACCGCATGACCCCCGCCGGCTCCCTGCTCGTCGCGGACAACCTCCGCAAGACCTACGGGCCCACCGACGCGCTGGACGGCGCCGAGTTCTCCATCCACCCCGGCGAGGTCGTCGCCGTCATGGGCCCCTCCGGCTCCGGCAAGTCGACGCTCCTGCACTGCCTCGCCGGGATCGTCACCCCCGACTCGGGCACCATCACCTACGACGGCCGTGAGCTGTCGGCGATGAACGACGCGGAGCGCAGCGCGCTGCGCCGCAGCGAGTTCGGCTTCGTCTTCCAGTTCGGCCAGCTCGTGCCCGAGCTGACCTGCGTCGAGAACGTGGCGCTGCCGCTGCGGCTGAACGGCACCAAGCGCAAGGAGGCCGAGCGCACCGCGCTGCGGTGGATGGAGCGCCTGGAGGTCGACGACCTCGCCGCCAAGCGCCCCGGTGAGGTCTCCGGCGGCCAGGGCCAGCGTGTCGCCGTGGCCCGTTCCCTGGTCACCGGCCCGCGGGTGCTGTTCGCCGACGAGCCGACCGGCGCGCTCGACTCCCTCAACGGCGAGCGGGTGATGGAGCTGCTCACGGAGGCCGCCCGGTCCACGAACGCCGCCGTCGTCCTCGTCACGCACGAGGCTCGGGTGGCCGCGTACTCGGACCGCGAGATCGTCGTACGCGACGGCAGGTCCCGGGACATGGAGCGGGCCATATGACCGCCCGTGTCTGGGCGCGCGATCTGCTCATGGGCGCCAGGTTCGCGCTGAGCGGCGGCCGGGAGGGGTGGACCCGCACCCTGCTCACCGGTGTCGGCGTCGGTCTGGGCGTGGCGCTGCTGCTGGTCACGACCGCGATCCCGAGCGCGCTGGGCGGACGCGACGCACGCGCGAGCGCCCGCAGCGACCAGACCGCGCCGACCGCCGAGAAGGCCGGGCACGACACGCTGCTCATCGCCGAGGTCGACACCCGCTACCGCGGCGAGGACATCTACGGCAGGCTGCTCAGGCCGGAGGGCCCGGACGCGCCGGTTCCGCCCGGTCTGCGGTCCTTCCCGGCAGCGGGCGAGATGGCCGTGTCGCCCGCGCTCGACAAGCTGCTCAAGTCCGCGGACGGCAAGCTCCTGCGCGAGCGGCTGGACGGGAAGGTCACCGCGATCATCGGCGACCAGGGTCTGGTCGGCCCCAGCGAACTCGCGTACTACGCGGGCAGCGACACCCTGAAGCCGCTCGACGGGAAGGTCCCTCGGGTCACCGGCTTCGACAACTCCACCGAGCCGGAGCCCCAGGACCCCGTACTCCTTCTCCTGCTCACCTTGGTGTTCGTCGCCCTGCTGACGCCCGTCGCCGTCTTCATCGCGGCCGCCGTGCGCTTCGGCGGCGAGCGCCGCGACCGCCGTCTGGCCGCGCTGCGCCTCATCGGCGCCGACGGCCGGATGGCGCGCCGGATCGCGGCGGGAGAAGCGCTCGCCGGTTCCCTGGCCGGTCTGGCCATCGGCACGGGGTTGTTCTTCGCGGTACGCCAGTCGGCGGCCGGAGTCGACCTGTACCGGCTGAGCGTCTTCCCCGGCGACCTCGATCCCACTCCGTGGCTCGCGGCGCTCGTCGGGCTCGCCGTGCCGGCCGCTGCCGTGGCGGTGACGCTGTTCGCGCTGCGCAGTGTGGTGATCGAGCCGCTCGGAGTGGTCCGTACCGCCAAGCCCGCCCGCCGGCGCATCTGGTGGCGGCTGCTGCTGCCTCTGGCCGGACTCGCCCTGCTCTACCCGATGATCGGGCAGGGCAACCACAACGGGTACTTCAACCAGGCACAGGTCATCGGCGGTGTCGTCCTGCTGCTGATCGGGATCACGGCGCTGCTGCCCTGGCTCGTCGAGACGGTCGTGGCCCGGCTCGGCGGTGGCGGAGTGTCCTGGCAACTGGCTGTCCGGCGGCTCCAGATGAGCAGCGGAAACGCTGCCCGGCTGGTCAACGGCATCGCCGTCGCGGTGGCCGGCGCGATCGCGCTGCAGATGATGTTCTCCGGTCTCGACGGCACGTACACCAGGAACACCGGTGAGGACCCCTCACGCGCCGCGATCTCCGCGCTGGTTCCGCAGGGCAGCGAGGCCGCCACCCGGATCACCGCCGTCGCCCGGCAGATCGAGCAGGCCGACGGGGTTTCCAAGGCCGTCCCGCTGACCAGCGTCTCGATCGCCGCCACACCCGACTCGGAGCAGACGACCAGCCTCACCATCGGTACCTGTGCCGCGCTGCGTGAACTGGCGCAGCTGCCCTCCTGCAAGGACGGCGACGCCTTCGTCCTGCACGGCGGATACGACGACTCGGGAACGCAGTCGGTGGCGAAGCCCGGCCGCAAGCTCTACGCGGGGAACGTCCACGGCGACGAGGACGCGCCCGCGCCCGTCGCCTGGACGCTGCCCAGCACCGCCAAGCAGGTCGCGAGCCGTGAGGACCCGACCGGCGTCAAGCAGAGCGGCGTCCTCGCCACACCCGGCGCGGCGCCCGGGAACGTCGGCGATACGCGGTTCGCCACCATCTACATCCAGTTGGATCCGAAGGTGCCGGACGGGATCGAGCACGCCCGTACGGCGATCCTGAAGGCCGACCCGTTGCTGACGCCGATGCATCTCAAGGCCACCGAGCAGTCCAGCCGCTTCGCGTCGATCCGCACCGGGCTGTTCATCGGGGCGACCTGCGTACTGCTGCTGATCGGGGCGAGCCTGCTGGTCTCCCAGCTGGAGCAGCTGCGCGAGCGCAAGAAGCTGCTGTCCGCGCTCGTCGCCTTCGGCACCCGGCGCTCGACTCTGGGCATGTCGGTGCTGTGGCAGACCGCGGTGCCGATCGCGCTCGGGCTGCTGCTCGCCACCGCGGTGGGTCTGGCCCTCGGCACCGTGCTGCTCAAGATGGCGAGCGCCCGGGTGTCCGTCGACTGGCTCCCGGTGCTCTCGATGTCCGGTGTCGGCGCCGGTGTCGTTCTCCTCGTGACCTTGCTCAGCCTGCCGCCGCTGTGGCGGCTCATGCGGCCCGAGGGTCTGCGCACGGAGTGAGTCAGCCGGTCACCACCCGCACCGGGAGGTCCGCCAGGGCCTCCCGGAGTGCGTCGGCGAACTCCTCGAACTCGCCCTGGCGGGCCGCCCCGGCGCGCATCGCCAGGGCGATGCGGCGGGTGGGCGCCGGGTCCGCGAAGTAGCCGGTCACGAGGGCTGGGTCGCGTCCGGTCTCGACGTGCACCGCGGTGCGCGGGAGCAGCGTCACGCCGAGGCCGCCCGCGACCAGCTGGACCAGGGTGGACAGACCGGCCGCGGTCGTGGTCACCGGGGCTCCCTCCGTGCGGCCCGCCTCCCGGCAGACGTCGAGGGCCTGGTCACGCAGGCAGTGCCCCTCGTCGAGGAGCAGCAGCGGAAGCTCCTTCAGCGCGTCGCGCGGGATGTCGTGGCGCCCGCCGAGCCAGTGGTCGCCGTGCGTCACGAGCACGAAGTCCTCGTCGAAGAGCGGGAGTTCGTTCACTCCGGGCACCCCGAGCGGGACGGCGAGCAGCAGCAGGTCGAGCCGGCCCGCCGAGAGTCCCTCCAGCAGGGACGAGGTCTGCTCCTCGTGCACCTGGAGGTCCAGCTCCGGATAGCGCTCGTGGACCAGCCGGAGCACGGTGGGAAGCAGATACGGCGCCACGGTCGGGATCACGCCGAGCCGGAGCACTCCGGTGAAGGGCGCCCGGACCGCCTCGGCCTCCTCCAGCAGCTCGGCGACCGCGTCGAGGACCGCCTTCGCCCGGACCGCGAGCCGCTCCCCCGCGGGCGACAGGAGCACCTTCCGGGTCGTACGCTCCAGCAGCTGGACACCCAGTGCCTCCTCCAGCGCCGACACGGCGCCGGAGAGCGCGGGCTGACTCATCCCGATAGCGGCAGCGGCGTCCCGGAAGTGCAGATGCTCGGCCACGGCAGCGAAGGCACGCAGCTGCGCGAGACTGGGCTGCTTGCCCCGGTTCACCGTATTCGTTCCAGCAGTCATTGCCGCCACTGATAAGCACCTCCGATCACGATGACCCACTCTAGCTATTTCTGTGATCAATGCACTCTGTGCCAGTCTGAGGGTCCGTCCAACCCCCGGAAGCCCTCACAAGGGGTACTTCCAATCTGCAAGGAGAGCGCGTGCTCACTGTTGGTGACCAGTTCCCCACGTTCGAACTGACCGCCTGCGTCTCGCTGGAGAGCGGCAAGGAATTCGAGCAGATCACCCACAAGTCCTACGAGGGCAAGTGGAAGGTCGTCTTCGCGTGGCCCAAGGACTTCACCTTCGTCTGCCCCACCGAGATCGCCGCGTTCGGCAAGCTGAACGAGGAGTTCGCCGACCGCGACGCCCAGATCCTCGGCTTCTCCGGCGACTCCGAGTTCGTCCACCACGCCTGGCGCAAGGACCACGCCGACCTGCGTGACCTGCCCTTCCCGATGATGGCCGACTCCAAGCACGAGCTGATGCGCGACCTGGGCATCGAGGGCGAGGACGGCTTCGCGCAGCGCGCCGTCTTCATCGTCGACCCGAACAACGAGATCCAGTTCACGATGGTGACCGCCGGCTCCGTCGGCCGTAACCCCAAGGAGGTCCTGCGGGTCCTCGACGCCCTGCAGACCGACGAGCTCTGCCCCTGCAACTGGACCAAGGGCGAGAACACCCTCGACCCGGTCAAGCTGCTGGCCGGTGAGTGAGCATGGCCCTCGATGAGCTGAAGTCCGCACTGCCGGACTATGCCAAGGATCTCAAGCTGAACCTCGGTTCGGTGATCGGCAACAGCGAACTTCCGCAGCAGCAGCTGTGGGGCACGGTTCTGGCCTGCGCGATCGCCTCGCGCTCGCCGATCGTGCTGCGCGAGCTGGAGCCGGAGGCCAAGGCCAACCTCTCCGCCGAGGCGTACACGGCCGCCAAGTCGGCCGCCGCGATCATGGCGATGAACAACGTCTTCTACCGGACCCGGCACCTGCTGTCGGACCCCGAGTACGGGACGCTGCGCGCCGGTCTGCGGATGAACGTCATCGGCAACCCGGGCGTCGAGAAGACCGACTTCGAGCTCTGGTCGCTCGCTGTCTCCGCGATCAACGGCTGCGGCCAGTGCCTGGACTCGCACGAGCAGGTCCTGCGCAAGGCGGGCGTCGACCGTGACGTCATCCAGGAGGCCTTCAAGGTCGCTTCGGTGATCCAGGCGGTCGGTACGACGCTGGAAGCGGAAGCCGTCATGGCGGGCTGACCTGCGGAGTCATGACGGGGCGCCCCCCCCCGCCCTGTTCCCGGCGGGGTGCCCCCCCCCCCCCTCGCCCCCCACGCCCACAAACGCCCCACGTACTGCGCACCCCCGCCCCCCCCCCCCCACCCCCCCACCCCCCCCCCCCCCCCCCCCCCCCCCCCCCCCCCCCCCCCCCCCCCCCCCCCCCCCCCCCCCCCCCCCCCCCCCCCCCCGCCCCCGTCGTACGGCGACTACGGGGCAAGCAGCTGCCCGGCCGCCACCGCCGAGGCCACCGTCCCTCCGGCCACCACCGCCGAGGCCGCGAACAGCGGAATCCGCAGAGTCCACGTGCGCAGGGTCGACGAGCGGGAGACACGGTCCAGCAGCGCGTCCCGGCCGCGCAGCACGATCAGGCCGACGCCGGTGAGCGTCAGCGCCATGCCGAGGCCGAACGCCGCGACCATCGCCAGGGCGATGCCGACCTTGCCGGTCAGCAGCCCGGTGAGCAGCACGAGGAAGGCGGACGGCGAGGGCAGCAGACCGCCCGATGCGCCCAGGAGCACGAGGCCGCGCCAGGTGAGCAGGGACGGGGCGTCCGGGATGTGGTGGCTGTGCCCGTGATCGCGCCCATGATCGTGGTCGTGTCCATGCCCATGGCCGTGATCGTGGTCGTGTCCGTGCCCATGCCCCTGGCCGTGCCCCTGCCCGTGCGCGTGCCCGTGATCATGGTGGTGGCTACGGAGGCGCAGATGCCTCCGCAGCAGGCTCACGCCCACCCCCGCCACCACCAGCGCCGCGATCAGCTGGAGCCAGCCCGTCAGCGCCGCGATGTCCGGCGTGCTGTTCGCAGCCAGCCACCAGCCGACCGCCAGGGCCGCGACCGAGAACGTATGCATCACGGCGACGATCCCGCCCAGCCACACCGCATCACGCGGTCTGCCCCGGCCGCCCACCAGATATCCGGCGGCCAGCGACTTGCCGTGCCCGGGTGCGCAGGCGTGGAGCGCGCCCACGGCGGCGGACACCAGGAGCGCCAGTGGAAGGGCGCCCCCCTGGTCCAGGAGTGACGTCAGATCCGTGGTCCAGGACCAGCCGGAGGAGACCGGGTCGCCCCCGGCAGCCGCCGATGTGAGGGCGAGCGTGCGCGTCGGCTCCTTCGCCGTGTGCAGCCCGCCTCCGCCCGCGTCCGTCACCGACACCGTGCGGTAGGCCGGATTGATGTCCGTCAGCGCGGTCACCGTCAACTCGATCCGGTCCACAGGACGCGGGCAGACGAAGTGGAGCTTCAGCCCGTCCGCCCCGTCGATGCGACAGGGGCGGCCGTCCTGGCGTACGGCGATGTGTGAGCGCAGATAGCCCGTCTCGTCGCCGCCGGACTCCTTCTTCAGTACGGCGACGTCGTCCTGCTGCGCGGACCAGGTCGCGTCGACCGCGGCGCCCGCCGCCTCGACCTTGACGACGGGCGGGGTGCCGAAGGGGTGCGCCTGCGCCGTCCCCGCGCTGCCGAGGAGCAGCGCGGGGACGGCGGCCAGCAGGAGCAGCACCCCGGTGCGGAGTGATCGCACGGCGGTGCTTCCCCTCAGTCGCGGCGTGCGGCGAGCGCGTGGACGGTGCCGTCGTCCGTGAGGGCGAAGACCCAGTCACCGCTCACGGAGAGGGCCGAGGCCACTCCCGCGCCGAGGTCGTACGAGGCGACCTGCGTACCTGTCGACCGGTCCAGGACGAGGAGCCGTCCGTCCCAGGTCCCCACGTACACATGGGACTTCGTCACCAGCGGGTGCATCGTCGGCGAACCGGCACCGGCCGAACAGCCCATGGCGACCCGCCACTTGTCGTCCAGCGGGCTCTCCCCCGCCAGATAGCCGGACTTGGACTCCCACACCGGCTTCGACGGATCGGCCGCACTCGTGTCGTAGGCGCGTACGACACCGTCGCGACCCGCGAGGTAGGCGGTGTCGCCCCACGCGGCCGGGCTGGTGATCGGGGCGGGCCCCGGCTCGCAGACGCTGCCGCCGCCCAGCTTGGACTCCCAGGTCACCGCACCCGTCTTCGGGTCGTGGCCGCGGGTGCCGGACGCCGTGAACGTCACCAGCTTCGCCTCGCCGCCCGAGGCGCCCGGGGCCTTCGGGTCGGTCAGCACGGGCGACGAGTGGCTGTCGATGCCGCCCGCCGTGTCCTTCACCCACAGCTGCTTGCACTGCGCGAGGTCCATCGCGATGACGGTGTTGCTCGACATGGAGTGCAGATAGGCGGTGTTGGAGCCGGGCTCGCGGATGGCCGTGCTGTGGGCCTGCCCCCAGGAGAACGCGGCCCCGAAGCCGCCGGGCAGCAGCCCGCCGGTCGCGGCGTCCCGGCAGCGGATCATGCCCGCGTCCTGGTAGACGGCGACCGTGCGGTCCTGGCCGGTGAGGCCGAAGACGCTGACCGGTCCGCCCGCGCGGCCGTATCGGCGCGCGGTGTCCCCGTGGGCCTCCTCGCGGTCGATCGACTGCCAGACGATACGGCCGTTCGCCGCGTCCAGTGCGTAGACCCGTCCGACACCGGTCGTCAGATAGACCGTGCCGCCATGGAGCGTCGGCGCCGACTCGGCGTCGCCGTCCAGGTACGTACGCCAGATCTCACGGCCGGATGCGATGTCGTAGCCGAGCATCATGCTGTACGGCGAGTCGAAGGCGCGGGACGAGACGATCAGCTTGCCGTCCGCGATCACCGAGCCGTTCAGGTTGAACTGCTCGCCGGTCTGCCGGGCCCACTTGAGGTCGAGCTTCGTGCCCGGCTCGTCGCCGCTCGCGGACCGCCCCGCCTCGTCGCCGCCCTGCCGCAGCCAGTCCTGACCGGTCCTCGGCCTGGCGAGCTCGCTGTCCCGCACGACCGCGAAGGCGTTCTTGACCACGGGGAACTGCTTGCCCCGGGTGTCGTACGCGATCGATTCGGCGGTGTACGTGCCGGGCCGCAGCCCGCTCAGCCGGGCGCTCGCCCGGGTCCATGCGCCGCGTGCGTCCGGGCAGGGCTCGGGCGTGCCGCCGGGCGGGGTGTAGCAGTTCTCGATGCCGGGCCGCGCGGCTGCCCGGCCGAAGCGCACCGTGGTCCGCTCCACCACATAACCGCGCTTGTCGCGCACGGTCAGCGACGCCTTCGCGGGCGTGCGGCCGTCGTCCTCCGCGTACACCTCGACGGGCACTCCGGCCTTGGCGCCGTGTACACTGCCCTGCGCGGGGCTGACCAGTGCGGAGTCGTCGTCGATGTCGAACTGCCGGTGGATGCCGGTCACATGGCCGGAGTCCTCGTTGCGGCGGGTGCGGGGATCGTCCGTGATGCCGCTGAAGTCGAGCACCTTGTAGTCGGGGTGGGCGCCGTCGATGCCGTACGTGCCCTGGTTGTTGATCTCGACGGACCGCTTGAAGGCGCCGCGCCGGAACTCGGCCTGCTGGTTGTGACCGGCGGCGACCATCCGGACGTCGTACTTGGCGAGCTCGTCGATCGTGGGCTGCATGCCCGCGCCCGGGCCCCACTGGGTGAACAGCGAGCGGTGTCCGAAGACGAAGACCTGCTTGCCGGCCGCGTTGCGGGCGAGGTCCTCGCGGAGCCACTCCAGCTGCGGCCTGAGCCCGCTCGCGTCGTAGTTGTCCTCGAGGACGACGATGTGACGGCCGTTCCGGTCGAAGCTGTACCACTCGGGCGCGAGGTTGCGGCGGTAGTACTCCATGCTGCCGGCGTAGCCCTGGGACGTGGCCGTGCCACCGAAGTCGTGGTTGCCCATCACCGGGTAGAAGGGGTGGCCGAGCCGCCCTTCCTCCAGGCCCTTGCTGAAAAGGTCGTAGCCGCCCTGGCGGCGCGGCTCGGCCGCGTAGTCGGTGACGGTGAGGTCGCCGGTCGCGATCTGCATCGTCGCGCCGTCGACCTCGGACATCGCCTGGACCTGGCCGGTCCACTGGGGCAGGGCGCGGCGGGCCTCGTCGTCGGTGCGGTTGCCGACCTCGGTGTCGGAGTTCATGACCCACTTCTCGGTGGGGTTCGAGGCGTTGCGGTCGGGTACGAGCGCGAAGTCGATGCCCGTTCCGCCGGTCTCGGGCACCTTGTGGAAGAACTGCGGGATGTAGTCCTTGCGCAGCGCGGGCGTGTAGCCGTCGGGCGAGACAATGCTGACGAGGTCGGTCTCGCGCCGCTTCGGGTCGATCCGGAGGCTGTACGAGCCGTCCGCGCCGGTCGTGGTCCAGGCGGCGCCGTCGGTGACGTCGATGCCGGGCATGGCCCGCTCGCCCTTGTCCCGCTTGCCGTTTCCGTTGGCGTCCTTGAAGACGGTTCCCTCGACGGCGACGGTCGCCGCATCGGTGTCCTCGGCGAAGGCCGCCTGGGGCGCGAGGAACGACAGGGCGACGGCTCCGGCTGTCGCAAGCCGGATGCGCCGAGAGGCGCGCAGCCCGCGTACCAGGGACGGCAGCCGCGACGCGGCGAGCAGCAGTACGACACCTGCCGCCGTGACGAGCGCGACGGTCAGCCAGGGGAACACGGGCGGCGCGTGGGCGCCCTTGGCGTCGACGAGCGGGGTGGCCGCGGAGGCGTCGACCGCGGTGCCGTCGAACTCGACGACGACCTGGGTCAGTCCGCCCTTCTCCAGCAGCGGGCTCAGGTCGAGCGCGTCGACGTGGCAGCTCCACGCCAGCTCGATGACGACTCCGCCGGGCACGCCGCCGTTGTCCCCGGGCACTCCGGAGCCGGTGGCCGGGCAGCCGGCCGGGAGCAGTCCGGCAGCCCAGCCGCCGGCCTGTGCGGGGGACACCACGTCGCTGTGCACGATGAGACGGCCGCTGGTGACGTTGTCACCGGTCGCGACCACGAGCTCCGCGTGCTCGCGCGAGACATGCGCGACCGCGGGCTGGGCGCCGATGCCCAGTACGAGGAACAGCAGCGCGAGACCGAGCCCGGCTGCTGTGCGTATGTGTTTCATAAAGGCGGACGCTAGGCATCCGCTGTTCGGTTTCCGGTCAGTAGTGAACGTCTTTTACCAAGGCGTCCGGAAGTGTTCAGCATTCTGCGTGCGCCTGTTCCCTCACGCGGGGCGCTTGAGCCGGGCCATCAGCTGCCTCGTGTCCTCGACGACGTGGTCCTTGAGCGACATCAGCTCGTCGAGGTCGGGTGCCGGCACCTCGGCGTCGTCCTCTCCCGTGTACGTGAACACGGCGGAGACACCGACCCGGATCACGGCCTGCCCGTCGAGCACGGCCAGGTCCATCAACGGGTACCCCTCGGTGGGGATCACCAGATACGCACGCTCGCCGAGGCCGTCGGCCCGCTCGACCCCGCGGGGATCGCCGTCGGGCGCATACGGGCGGCGCATCGCCTCGAACTCCGCCCCCGGATCGGTCTTCTTGTGCAGCACGTACGAGACCGTGACCTGGTACTCCTGGTTCTGGCCCGTTCCGGTGAGCTGGAAGTTGCAGTGCGCGCGGTCGAGCGCCACGTGCTCGTCGACCGACGCGATGGCTTCCGTTCTCGCGCCGAGCGCCCCGCCGAGGGAGGTGAACTCCGCGTCCAGACACAGATTCCGGCTGACGCGGTAGCCCTGGAGGTCGGGGCCGGGCCGCTCGTACGCGTACAGCCCGCCCGCCCACAGCGCCGACGCGACGACCGCGCCGCCGAGCGCCCACAGCCAGGCGCGCCGGGGCCGCGGGGGCTTCGGGGGCTTCGTCGGCGCGTCGTCGCCGCCCACGAGGACATCGGCAGCCGCGGCACCGGCGGCGGAGACGCCGCCCGCCGTGAAGTCGCCCGCGGAAGCGCCGCCCGCTGTGAAGTCGCCTAGCGCGGCCTCGCCCGCCCGCGGTGCGGGAACTTCGGCACCACCCACCAGTTCCGGCTCCGAGATCACTGCCGTCGCTCTCCCGGCGCGGGCGTCGGCGCCACCTCGTACGCCGTCGCGCCGTGCGGCGCGGGCCCGATCCGAACAGCCTGTTCCTGCCCGTAGGCCCGCAGATAGCCGACGACCGTGTTGGTCACCGCCACCAGCGGCACCGCGACCACCGCACCGCCGATGCCGGCGGTCAGACCGCCCGCGGCGACCGCCAGGACGACGGCGAGCGGATGCACCCGGACCGCGCGGCCCAGGATGAACGGCTGCAGCACATGGCCCTCTATCTGCTGCACCGCGAGGACCACGAGCAGCACCATCAGCGCGGTGAACACGCCCTGGGTGACCAGCGCGACGACGACCGCGAGCGCCCCCGAGACGACCGCACCGACCAGCGGAATGAAGGAGAAGAGGAAGATGAATACGGCGAGCGGCACGGCCAGCGGGACGTCGAGGAAGTAGATGCCGAGGCCGATGAAGATCGCGTCGATGAGGGCCACCACCACCGTGCCCCGTACATAGGCGGTCAGCGTCCGCCACGCGCGCGGACCCGCACCGGCCACACCGGGCCTCGCCTGGGCGGGCACCAGCTTCAGCGTCCACTGCCAGATCCGCTTCCCGTCGTACAGCAGGAAGAGGGTCGAGAACATCGCCAGCAGTATCCCGGTGAGGATCTCGACCATGACGGTCACGCCCTGCAGTCCGGCCGAGGTGATCTCCTCGGTGTTGGTGCCGATCGTGTCGCTGAGGTTCTTGGCGATGTCGTTGATCTGCTGCTCGGTGACATGGAACGGACTGGCCAGGAGCCAGCGTTTGAGCTCCTCGATACCGTCCTTGACCCGGTCGGCGAGATTGTCCAGATTGTCCAGGACCTGCCACACCACGAACCAGCCGACGAGGCCCATGACGACGAAGCCCAGGACCGCGGTGACGGCGGTGGCGAGCCCGCGCGGCAAGCCGATCTTCCTCAGCCGGGTCACCGTGGGCTGGAGCAGGGCGGTGATCAGCAGGGCGGCGACGAAGGCGAGGACGACCAGCTGGACCGCGCTGATCGCCTTCATCAGCACCCAGAGCGTGCCGGCGAGGACGAGGAGCCGCCAGCCGGCCTCGGCCGCGACCCGCATCCCCCACGGGATCGCGGCGACCGGATCGGGTCTGGCGGCGACAGCGGGGGCGTACGTGGGCGGCGGCGGGACCTTGTCGGGTGAGGAACCGGTCGGCGGCTCGTCCTCGGCGGCACTCGCGGCCTCGGCCCGGCGCTCCTCCAACCGTGCTCCCATCCGGGTCAGTCCGGCCCCCAGCCGGTCCAGCCACCCTGGCGCTTTCGACATGTCGCTTCCCTCTCCCCCCGGGTCCGCCCCGACCGTACACGCACGAAGCCCCTCACCGTAGGACGGCAAGGGGCTCCGCGAAGTTGAGCGCCAGGCTGGGGCCTGGTTCTGGTGGGGCCTAGTACCAGTGAGTCCTAGTACCAGTGGTTGGCCTGCCAGAACGACCAGGCGCCGCAGGGGCTGCCGTAGCGGTCGTTCATGTAGTTGAGGCCCCACTTGATCTGGGTGGCCGGGTTGGTCTGCCAGTCGTCGCCTGCCGACGACATCTTGGAGCCCGGAAGCGCCTGGACCAGACCGTACGCGCCGGAGGAGGGGTTCGAGGCCTGGTAGTTCCAGCTGGACTCGTGGTCCACGATGTTGCTGAAGCACTGGAACTGGTCGCCAGGGATCATCTGGCGGGCCATCGCCTGGACCTCGGCGACGCTGTACGACGACTGGGTCGCGAAGGTGGAGGCGTCACGGACGGCGGAGCGGCTCGCCCGCTCCTCCTCCGCCTTGGCCTCGGCCTCGCGCTCGGCCTTCTCCTCGGCGGCTTCCTTCTTCGCCTTGGCGTCCTTGGCGGCCTGGACACGGGCCGCCTCTTCGGCGGACTTCCGCGCCGCGGCGTCGGCAGCGGCGGCCTGCGCCTCGGCCTGCTGGGTCAGGGACGAGACCTGAACCTGGGCCTGCTGGCCGACCGGGATGTCTGCGAGGAGCGTCGCGTCGGAAGCGGTCGTCTCCAGGTTGTCGTTCGTGGCGGCGGTGTTGCCCGAGGCAACACCGACGACGGCGCCGACAGTGGTGACCGCAGTGGCAGACGCCACGGCGAATCCCCGGACCGAGATCCGGCTCACACGGTTTCCTTCCAGCATCGCCCGCACAGGTGACCTCGCGGACGCAATCGTGCCCCTGGCACTGGCACTCCCTCTTGTCTAGGTCACGGGAGGCGCGGGCCCGGTGGGCAACTCCCCCTGCGGAGAGTGCCGCGTGGTGCTCGGGCGGCATACGGCGGCAAGTGTGGAGTTGTGTGGTGCAACACCCCTGAGGGTGCAGGTGTGCCGTATGCGGGGCCTGACGGAAACCAGACTCTGCCGGAAGCTGACACCGCAAGGCAATTCATCGTTGCGTGTGAAAGCTCACACCTCGTTTGTCCCAGGAGTTTTGCGGAAAGGGCCGCGCAGCATGACGCCGCCCGGCTAAGCTCCTGCGCTTCGCCGGGCGGCGCCAACTCTCATACCGGGCCTGAGATGTCAGACGGGTCCATCCTCCAGCATTTCGGTCACCAGCGCGGCGATCTGCGAACGCTCGGAGCGGGTGAGCGTGACATGCGCGAAGAGCGGATGCCCCTTCAACTTCTCCACGACGGCGACGACTCCGTCGTACCGACCCACGCGCAGATTATCCCTTTGCGCCACATCATGGGTCAGAACGACCCTGGAGTTTGCCCCGATTCGGGACAGAACGGTCAGGAGGACGTTCCTCTCCAGGGACTGGGCCTCGTCCACGATGACGAACGCGTCATGCAGCGAACGACCGCGGATGTGGGTGAGCGGCAGCACTTCGAGCATGCCGCGACCGAGCACCTCCTCGATGACCTCACGGCCGGCCACCGCGGAGAGCGTGTCGAAGACCGCCTGCGCCCAGGGGCTCATCTTCTCGGCCTCGGTGCCCGGCAGATAGCCGAGCTCCTGCCCGCCAACGGCGTACAGCGGCCGGAAGACCATCACCTTCTGGTGCTGGCGGCGCTCCAGGACCGCCTCCAGACCGGCACAGAGCGCCAGCGCCGACTTGCCGGTGCCGGCCCTGCCACCCATCGAGACGATGCCGACGTCCGGGTCGAGGAGCAGATCGAGGGCGATGCGCTGCTCGGCGCTGCGGCCGCGGATCCCGAAGGCCTCGCGGTCGCCACGGACAAGCCGGACATTTCCCTCAGCGCTGACCCGGCCGAGCGCCTTGCCGCGCTCGGACTGGAGGACGAGCCCGGTATGGACCGGCATGTCGGCGACCTCCGGCACGTACAGGCTCTCCTCTTCATAGAGGATGTCCACCTGATCGGCAGAAAGGGCCAGTTCGGACATTCCGGTCCATCCGGAGTCCGTGATGGCGAGTTCCGCGCGGTACTCCTCGGCGAGGAGACCGACGGAGGAGGCCTTGATGCGCAGCGGCAGATCCTTGGAGACGACGGTGACGTCATACCCCTCCGCCTGGAGGTTGCGTGCCACCGCCAGGATCCTTGAGTCGTTGTCGCCCAGCCGGTAGCCGGCGGGAAGCACGCCGGGGTCCGAGTGATTGAGCTCGACGCGCAGCGTGCCGCCGAGGTCGCCCATCGGGATGGGGGCGTCCAGACGGCCGTACCGGACGCGGTAGTCGTCCAGCAGGCGCAGCGCCTGCCGGGCGAAGTAACCGAGCTCCGGATGGTGCCTCTTGGCCTCCAGCTCCGTGACCACGACGATCGGGAGCACGACTTCGTGCTCGTCGAAGCGGGAAACGGCGTGCGGGTCGGCCAGCAGGACGCTGGTGTCGAGAACGTAGGTGCGCCTGTCGGGCATGCGGCGCTTTGTGCTGTTCACCACGGAAGGACGTACCCCCTCGGCTGAGATCGGGGTGCGACGGCGTCGCGGGCGGTAGGACCGGTCTCCGGCCACGATGCACGGGCCGGGCACCGGCCCTCCGTTCCTTCCGTGCTGAACGCACGGTCGTCCTGGCGCAAAGGGCCTCCCGGGCGAGCGGCTCGGTGCCACTCGCTATAGAGAACGGCATCCGGCTCGGTGTCCGGATGTCGACCTGTCAGGGATATTCCCTCGAACACGCGCAGCCATGCCAGGGCATATGACGACGCGTCGATGAACAGGCGATGACCATGACCGGGAGCTCCCCGACGGGCCCCGCGGCGCGCCGGCCCGGCGGCGGCCGAGTCCGCCGGCCCCTGTGGGCACACGGCGCGATTCCGCCGTCAGTACGGGTCCGGGGACGCTGGCGTCCGCGGCGGGCCCACGCAGCGGAGCACCGGCGGGGGCGGGGCACAGCCCGGCCGGTGGGGGCCGCGCGCGGAGGGCCCGGCAAGATCCGAAAGACAGGCCCTACGTCACGCGAGTGGCGGGGGTACGGGGCGGCCGTCCCCGTCAGGAGCCGTAGCGGCGGTGGCGGGCCGCGTAGTCGCGGAGCGCGCGGAGGAAGTCGACCTTGCGGAAGGCCGGCCAGAAGACTTCGCAGAAGTAGTACTCGGAGTGGGCGCTCTGCCAGAGCATGAAGCCCGACAGCCGCTGCTCACCACTCGTACGGATCACCAGGTCCGGGTCCGGCTGGCCCCGGGTGTAGAGGTGCGACGCGATCAGGTCCGTGTCGACGATCTCCGCGAGCTCCTCGAAGCTCGTGCCCTTCGCCGCGTGGTCCAGGAGAAGCGACCGCACCGCGTCCGCGATCTCCTGCCGGCCTCCGTACCCGACGGCGCAATTGACGAGTATTCCGTCATTGCCGTCCGTCGCCTGCTCCGCCTCCTTGAGGACGGACTGGGTGCGGGCGGGCAGCAGATCCATCGTGCCCACGTGATGCACGCGCCACCGGCCGTCGGCGGCCAGGTTGCGGACCGTGTTCTCGATGATGCCGAGGAGCGGGCGCAGCTCCTCCTCGGGGCGGTCGAAGTTGTCCGTGGACAGCATCCAGAGCGTGACCACCTCGACATCCGTCTCGGCGCACCAGCCCAGCAGCTCGGAGATCTTGTCGGCCCCGGCCTGATGTCCCTCCGCGGCCGTCCCACCGGACGCCTTCGCCCAGCGGCGGTTGCCGTCCAGGATGACACCGATGTGCTTGGGCACCTGGGCGTGATCGAGGCGGCCCTCCACCCGGCGCGCGTAGAGCCCGTAGACCAGGTCGCGCAGGTTCACCGTACTAACCCCTCCGTGCTGCGTGGCTGACCCCCGAAGCCGTCACATTACTGCGCGGCGGCCACGGCCACCCAACCCGGCCTGTCACAAGTCCGTGATAAGGAGGGAAGCGTGAATGATTCCCCCTATTACCGTGCCGCCGAGAGCCGCTACGACTCGATGGAGTACCGCCGCACCGGCCGCAGCGGTCTCAAGCTCCCCGCGATCTCCCTCGGTCTCTGGCACAACTTCGGCGACGACCGCACACTCGGATCGCAGCGCGCGATCCTGCGCCGTGCCTTCGATCTCGGCGTGACCCACTTCGACCTGGCCAACAACTACGGGCCGCCCCCCGGCTCCGCCGAGCTGAACTTCGGGAAGATCTTCGCGCAGGACTTCGCCCCGTACCGGGACGAGCTGATCATTTCCACCAAGGCCGGCTATCTCATGCACCCCGGCCCGTACGGCGAGTGGGGCTCCCGCAAGTACCTGATGTCGTCGCTCGACGCGTCCCTGAAGCGGATGGGTCTCGACTACGTCGACATCTTCTACTCGCACCGCTTCGACCCGCACACCCCGCTGGAGGAGACGATGGGCGCACTGGCGTCCGCCGTCCAGCAGGGCAAGGCGCTGTACGCCGGCGTGTCCTCGTACACGGCGGAGCAGACGGACGAGGCCGCCCGGCTGCTGAAGGAGATGGGTGTCCCGGCGCTCATCCACCAGCCCTCGTACTCGATGATCAACCGCTGGATCGAGGACGACGGCCTCCTCGACACGCTGGAGACGGCGGGCATGGGCTGCATCTCGTTCGTACCGCTCGCCCAGGGGCTGCTCACGAACAAGTACCTGACCGGCATCCCGGAGGGCTCGCGGGCCGCGCAGGGCAAGTCCCTCGACCCGGACCTGCTCTCCGACGAGGTGCTCCGCCGGCTGCGCGGGCTCAACGAGATCGCGCAGCGCCGCGGCCAGTCGCTGGCCCAGCTGGCGCTGAACTGGGTGCTGCGCGACGAGCGGATGACGTCCGCACTGATCGGCGCGAGCAATGTCGGGCAGCTGGAGGAGAACGTGGCGGCGCTGGCCGCATCGCCGCTCTCCGACGAGGAGCTGAAGGAGATCGACACCTTCGCGGTGGACACCGCCGGGACGAACATCTGGGCGGGCCGCTCCTGACTCTCCGCCCTGGCGCAGCGCCCGGGCAGAGAAAACGGGCCGGTCCGTGGGGGGGATACGGACCGGCCCGAGGGGGGGCTTCCACCATAACCCTTCGTAAGTGCTGGCGCGCGCCACGCCATGCCACAACTACTCTCCGAAATCAGCGGACTGCGGTGCGGAGGCGGAAACGCGGGGGAAACACGGCTCGCGGCGGATTCGGCGCCGTACCCCACACGGGGGACCCGGGGCGCCGGGCGCGCGATTGACACCGCAGCCGGCGGCGTCCGGGTGGGGCCGGCGCGGCGTCCGCGTCAGGCCGCGGTGCCCTCCGGGTGCTCCTTGGCGGTGACCTTCGGATGCTCCTTGTTCGCCAGGATCTGACTCATGAAGTCGTCGCCCCACTGGCCCAGCGGCAGCAGCGCCGTGTTCAGCGCATCACCGAGCTCCGTCAGCGAGTACTCGACGCGGGGCGGCACCTCCCGGTACACCTCGCGGTGCACGATCCCGTCCGCCTCCAGCTCGCGCAGCTGCTGGATCAGCACCTTCTCGCTCACCCCGGGCACGTCCCGCTTCAGCTCCCCGAAACGCCGCGTTCTCGCGTCGTGCAGGGCCCAGAGGATCATCGGCTTCCACTTGCCGCCGACGACGTCCACGGCCGCGTCGAGCCCGCAGGTGTAGGAGAGCTTTCCCTTGGCCACCGTCAACTCCTGGGTTTGCCCGGCCGGTTGTGTTCACTTACCGATTCGACGGTACTGCATGGAAAATGCGGACAAGATCCGACCTGAATGGCCCCTACGGTCGTCCATGACGACGACGCGCAGCGTGACCTGGACCGAAGCCAACGCCCGCCGGATCGCACGGCAGGGCCTCTCCGCCCCCGCGTCCGCGAAGGACTCCTCCCCCGCCACGGTCACCGGCGCCATGGTCGGCGCGCACGCGCAGGTGCTCTCCGCCGCCGAGCTGTCCGTGGCGCTGCGGCTGGAGGGCGCCACCCGGGTGGACGTACGCGAGGCGCTGTGGACGGACGGCACGCTGGTGAAGACGTACGGGCCGCGCGGCACCGTGCATCTGCTGCCCACCGCGGACCTGCCGCTGTGGACGGGTGCGCTGTCGGCGATCCCGGCCGGGGCGAATCCGATGCCGCCCGGCATCCGGATGACGGGCGAGCAGACCGAGGAGGTGCTCGCGGCGATCGGGGCGGCGCTCGCGCACTCCGCGCTGACCCTCGACGAGCTGACCGACGCGATCGTGGAGCGCACGGGTGCCTGGGCCGGCGACCGGGTCATGGAGGCCTTCCAGGACAAGTGGCCGCGCTGGCGCCAGGTGACCCACACCGCCGCGCACCGCGGACTGCTGTGCTTCGGCCCCAACCGCGGCCGCAAGGTCACGTACACCAACCCGCACCGGGCCCTGCCCGGGTTCACCCCGCTGGCCGGCCCGGCCGCGCTCGCCGAGCTGGTACGCCGCTATCTGCACGCCTACGGTCCCGCCGTCCCGCAGCATTTCGCGAAGTGGCTCGCGGCACCTCGGGGCTGGGCACGCGACCTCTTCGGCTCGCTGGCGGCGGAGGGGGCGATCGAGGAGGTGCTGTTCGAGGGCGGGCCGGCCTGGGTCGCGGCCGGCGACACCGGCTTCCCGGACGGTCCCGTGCACGGGGTGCGGCTCCTCCCCTACTTCGACGCGTTCACGATCGCCTCGCAGCCGCGCGAGCTGCTCTTCCCGGGCCGCGCGTACGAGCGCGCCCTCGCCGGCGGCCAGGCGGGCAACGTCCCGGTCCTGCTGGTCGACGGCACGGTCGCCGGCGTCTGGCACCAGCGCCGGTCGGGCCGCCGCATCGCGGTCACGGTCGAGCCGATCGGCTCCCAGGCCCTGCCCCCCGCCCGCCGGCACGCCCTGGAGGAGCAGGTCGAGCGGGTGGGAGAGGCGCTGGAGGGAAGCGCGGAGCTGACGGTGGGAGAGGTGACAGTGGGGTTCCACGCCTGAGCGGCGGCGAGGGCGAGGGCCCGGGCGGCGCCTGGCGGCCCGTCAGGCGGCGGGCCCGTCAGGCGGCGCGTCAGCCGGCGCGACGCCGCAACAGCGTGATGCCGTCCCGTTCCGCGACGACCTCGTAGCCGTACGAGCGCTTCGCGGCCTCCAGCTCGGACTGCTGCTGTTCCGCCGGGTAGGGCCAGTGGCCGATCTTGTACGGCCAGGCCTCCGGCGGGTGGCTGTCGTGGATGATCCACTGGGTGGTGGGACGGGGCAGCTTCGCCCGGTCGTACTCGTAGAGCCGGCCGCCCACCGGGTAGGTCGGGAAGAGGACCACATGGCAGCGTGAAGTGAGCTGCGGGGCCAGCCGGTTGGACGCGGCGACCGCCGCGCCGTCCGGGATTCGCCGCAGCAGTGAGCGTGCGGCTTCGATGTGCGCCGTCGTACGCCAGGTCGCGCGCTGGGCGAGCTGCGCGAGCGGGAACGACGGCAGCAGGACGGCGGTCACGGCGAGGACGGTGGCGAGCGACGCCCGGACGTGCCGGGGGTCCGTCTGCCGGTGGCGGGTGAGCGCGTCGATGAGCCCGGCGAAGACGACCGGCATCAGCACGGCGCTGTAGTGGAAGGCCGTACCCCAGTGGAAGACGTTCTCCGAGAGCATCCGCCAGGCGAGCGTCGGTACCGCGATGAGCGACAGCGGGGAGCGCAACGCCAGCAGCGCGCTCGGCGCGAAGACGAGGACGAGCGTCATGGCCTTGATGTCGGGCCTGAGCGCGTCGAGCGGGGCGAAGGCGAGCGTGGCGAGCAGCGAGCCATGCCCCTCGACGAGGGCGCCGTGTGCGTATCCGCCGCCCGGGTTGAAGGCGGGCAGCAGCAGTTTGATCTCGATCGCGCTGCCGGCCAGTCCGGCCGCGACGGTCATGAGCCCGAGCCGCCGCGGCCCCTTCCACGCCACGTACGCACCGAGCGCTGCCAGCGTCAGCCCCAGGTCCTCCTTGATCAGCAGCGCTGGCGCGGCCCAGGCGACGGCGTGTCCCCAGCGCCGCCGCGAGAGCGCCTCGATTGCGCAGGCGAGCAGCGGCACGGCGAGGGCGACCTCGTGGAAGTCGAAGGCCGCGGCCGAGGTGATGCCCCAGCTCAGTCCGTATCCGCAGGCGATGACGTGCGCGGCGCGGCGGCCGAGCGCCCGGGCGGCCCAGCCGGCCAGCGGTACGACGGCGACGGCGAGGAGCGCCGACTGGGCGAGGAGCAGGGCGAGCGGGGACGGCCAGAGCCGGTAGAGGGGGGCGAGGACGGCGATGAGGGGGTGGAAGTGGTCGCCGAGGAGGATGAAGCCCTCCCCGCGCAACGGGACGACGGGCGGCTCGAGTTGCGCGTAGGCGCGTACGGCCTGCTCGAAGATGCCCAGGTCGTAGCCGGCGGTGCGGAGGAGCTGGTGACGGCGTACGGCGACGGTGGCATAGAGGAGGAACAGCCCCGCCGCCCATCCCCAGGAGAGGAGGGCGGCGGAGCGGTCAGCAGGGGCCGGAATCGTCTTCGTCTCCGTACGCGGTACCGCCACACTGCCAATAAATGTCCGCATACGTCCGCATGTTAGAGGGAGTGACCGGTGGTGCTGTCCACATGACCGGGGATCTCCCCCTCGTGGCGGTCTCCGGTCGACTTCGTCCCGGTCGGCTCGAACATCAGGATCGAGCCGCCCGGCGACGACGGCTTGTGCTCGGTGCCCTTGGGTACCACGAAGGTGTCGCCCTTGTGGAGCTCGACCGTCGTCTCCGTGCCGTCGGCGTCGCGCAGCGCGATGTCGAAACGGCCGTCGAGGACGAGGAAGAACTCGTCGGTGTCCTCGTGGACGTGCCATACGTGCTCCCCCGCGGTGTGCGCGACGCGCACGTCGTAGTCGTTCATCCGGGCCACGATCCGCGGACTGTAGACGTCGTCGAAGGAGGCCAGTGCTTCGGTGAGATTGACGGGCTCGGTGTCCATGGCCCGAGTGTGCGCGCGGCGCGGGTGAGGTGTCTTGTACGCGGGTGCGGGCGGGCGCGTACGGGCGTGCATCCGTACGCCCGGACGGTCCTACGCCGCGAGTGCTCCCAGCAGCAGCCCGAGCAGCGCCCCCGAGATCATGAACGGGCCGAACGGGATCGCCGACTTGCGCCCGGCCCTGCGCAGGACGACCAGCCCGAGCCCGTACACCGACCCCAGCACGAACCCGGCGAAGGCTCCGACGAACAGCACCAGCCAGCCGTACCAGCCGAGGACCACACCGAGCGAGAGAGCGAGCTTCACATCGCCGAAGCCCATGCCGTTCGGGTTGATCAGAAAGAGCACGAAGTACGCGGCACCGAGCGCGAGCCCGCCGAGCAGCGCCGTCGGCCAGGACCCGGCGGCGCCGGGTACCAGCGCCGCGCCCCCGAGCAGGACCGCGGCCGCACCGGCGAGCGGCAGGGTCAACTGGTCCGGCAGGCGGTGGACATTGCGGTCGACGAGCGCGAGCAGCACGGCGACGGGTGCGAGCAGCACCCATACGGCGAGCTCGGGCCGCGGTCCGGCCGCCGCCGCGAGCGCGGCGCAGACGAGCGCGGTGACGGCGGGGACGAGGAACGAGGGCCGGTACGGGACGGGCTCGCCGGGGCCGTCCCCCTCCGGGGCACCGGCCGGCGGATCCCCGGCGGGCACGGGCGCGGGCGCAGCGACCGGGACCGACAGCGCACAGCTCGCACACCGTGCGCCCCCCAGCCAGCCGCGCGCCGGTCCGTTGATCGGATGCCCGGCCGGACACGCGTCCCGCCACCCCTCCTCCGGCTCCACGGACAGCCGGTAGGCGGCGCGCGGCACGAGCACCCCGGCGGCGGCCCCCCATACGGCGGCGACGGCGATCAGCGCGACGTACCCATAGTCCACGGCCCGACCCTAGGACCGTCCGGACTTCCGGTCATGGGTCCAGGGGCCCACTCTCCGAGCCCCAGGGCCCATAGAGTCGCGACTCCCGCCCGTGGCCGTTCCCCTGCCGCTACGGTCTTGGCCCATGGGCAGATGGCACGACGGCAAGGGCGCGTTGACGATCCCGGGCCGCGACGATCCGGTGGACCTGCTGATAGCCGCCTCGTACCGGGCACGGACCCGCGGTTTGCTGGGCCGTGACGGCATCGACGGCGCGATCATGCTGACCCCCTGCAACAGCGTCCACACCTTCAGGATGCGCTTCACCATCGATGTGGCCTACCTGGACAAGGAGTTGCGCGTCCTCGACGTGCGGACGATGAAGCCGGGGCGGCTGGGCATGCTGCGCCTGCGCTCCCGCCATGTGCTGGAGGCGGAGGCGGGGGCGATGGCGGAGTGGGGCCTGCGGCCGGGCGTACGGCTGTCGATCGAGACCCGGGCCGTCGGCTGAGCGGGCGCGGGGCCAGGGCCTTTCGAGCCCGGCCTGATCCGCAAGACACCCCCTACGGCAGCTTCGCGACCTGCTTGCCGATCAGGACAGCGGGGACCTCGGGTGTCTTCGCGTCGATGAAGTTGGGGGCGTAGAAGGTGGCGACCGTGGCGCCCCTGCGTACGACGTGGAAGACGAGCGGCACCTTGGCCCCGTCCACGGAGCCCGTCACCTGATACGCGAGGGCGTCGTCGCCCGCCCGCGGCGTCGGCAGCTTCTTCACCTCGGTGTAGGTCGAGGCGCCCTCGCCGCCTCGGGTGGTGAAGCCGCCCGCGCAGGCCGCCACGGCGGTACGTACGGACTTGAGCACACCGTCCGCGTCGCTCTTCGTGTGGGAGGTGAGGATCTCGGTGAGGACCGTCTGGGTCTCCTTGCCCTCCTCCGTACTGTCCACGATCGTGCGGTACACGGTGGCGGTGGCGGCCGGCTCGGGTGCCCCGTTGATGATCGCGGCCAGCGGCCGGCACTCCGGCTCGTCCGCCTGCTCGGAGCCGGGCTCCTCACCGCCCTGCATCGGGGTGACCGCATAGTCCGGCACGTCACCGGTCGCCAGCACGACCTTCGTCAGCTCCGCCTTGGTGAGCGTCTTGCCGCTGCTGGGCGTGGCGGGGGCGGGCGGGGCGGCGGGTTCTGTGGTTTGCGTGGGTTCCGCGGTCTCCGCGGGCGCGGCTTTCGTGGGCGCCTCCGACCGGGCGGGCTTCTTCGCGTCGCCGTCGTCGTCGCCTTCGCAGGCCGTGGCGAGCCCCATCGTCAGGGCGGCGGCCGTCGCGGCCATCGCGATGCGCCGTGCCGTACCCGCGGTGCGCGTGGTCATCCCGCCCCCCACCTCGATCGTGTCGTTCCGGGCACGCTAACAACGGCGTTCCACAGGGCGCATGGGCCCACGGGCCCATTCCGCGCGGGCTACGGCGGACCCGAGCCGAGCAGCGTGAACGCCCCGTAGAGCCCCGAGGCGAGGGCGAGCAGCCCGACGGCGAGCACCGCCCACCGCTCCCGCCACCGCGCCAGCGCCACCGCCGCGGGCAGCAGCAGCGGAAAGGCCGGCATGATCAGGCGAGGGCGGGAACCGAAGTACGCGGCCCCGATCAGCGAGATGACGACGACCGCGATCGTGTAGACCAGCACGGGCAACGGCTGCCGCCGCTCGACGCACAGCCACACCACCCAGAACAGCAGCCCGAGCGCGGCGATCAGCCCGATTCCGGCGAGCGGGTTCGGCCCGGTCAGCTGTTCGCCGACGAAGCGGGCGAGCGCGAGCCCGCCGTCGATGTTGTTCCCCCAGGCCGCCTGGACCTCGAAGTACGCGGTGGGGCTTCCTTCGCGTACGGCGACGAAGCACACGTACCCGAACCAGCCCAGCGGCGCGAGCAGCACGCCCACGACCATCCGCCACCGCAGCGCGTCCCGGCCGTTCCTGAAGACGCTCACCACCGCGGTGATCCCCAGGGCCGCGACCAGCGCCGCCGCCGATGGCCTGGTGAGCCCGGCGGCCGCGCACAGCGCTCCGGCGACGATCCAGCGGTCGGTCAGCACGGCGTACAGCGACCACGCGGCGAGCGCGGTGAACAGGGTCTCCGTGTACGCCATCGACTGGACGAACGCGGTCGGGTACACCCCCCACAACACCGCCAGCAGCACCCCGGCCCGCCGCCCGGCGATCCGTGTCCCGACGGCGTAGATCCCCCACGCGGCGGCGAACGCCGCCACCCATCCGATCACCAGCCCCGCCGTCGCCGCATCGACGGGCAGGACCTCCGAGACGCCCCGTTCCAGCGCGGGCAGCAGCGGGAAGAATGCGAGATCGGAGTGGACGCTCCCGTCGGGGAGGGTCACCTCGTACCCGTATCCGTTCTCCGCGATCCGGACGTACCAGACCGAGTCCCAGCGCCGGTCGAGCCGGTGCAGCGCGTCCTTCCCCTGTACGGCCGCGACGACCGCGAGGACGGCCATCCCTGCCAGCCGTACGGCCGCGTACCCGAGCAGTGCGGGCGTGGCGGCCGGGAGTCTCTGTCGGTGGGGGGTGGGGGGCTGGGACATGCGGTCGATTATGGCCGCTGGCCGCCGAGGCCCTGTCCGGGCGATCTCGGAGTGGCAGGGGCCGGGCGACCGCGCGCCGGGGAGCGCGGCGCACGCGCGCACGGGCGGATGCCGTGCTCAGTCCCAGGGCAGCCGGACCGGCCGGCGCCGCCACCACCAGCCGCGGTCCTTCACCGCCGCCCCCGACCTGGTCAGGCGGCCCAGCCACTCCCCGCCGTCCTCGACCGTGTGGGCGCGGAACACGTCGTCGAGTTCGCCGGCGGCGCGGGCGAACGGTTCTCGCAGGCCCGGCGGCGCCGCCGCCAGCCGCTCGGCCAGGTCGTCGCGGGTCCGCAGATCCTCCAGGTACAGCCCCTCGGGGTAGCGGCCCGACGGCCCCCAGCCGGCCTCCACCCGCCGCACCAGTCTCTCCCAGAGCATCAGCACCTCCCGGGCCCGATCGGCCTGGCTCTGCGCGGGCGCGATGCCGTCCGGATCCGTGGCCGCCACGAAGGCCTCGGTGGCGGGGATGGCGATCCTCTCGGCGTAGAAGACCTCGGGGAACAGCTCCACCCGGGCGCCCGGGAGCTGCGGGGTGGGCGCCTGGACGGCGTCGACGGTGCAGCCCGGTTCGTCGTCGTCCGACTCGTACACGCGCGCGCGGGTCACCACCCCCTCGGGGGTGGCGGCCCAGTACGCCGAGGGGTTCTGCAGGTCAAGCGCCGGGTACAGCACGGTCGTCCCGGTGGCAGCCGCGAGCCGCAGCGCCGCCGTCGCCTCGTCCGGCGGCTCCGCCACGGCGTCCGAGACCCAGACGTCCCAGGCCAGCGCCAGGTCACCGGGCATCACTTCGTACCCGCAGAGCACCGGCGCCTCCCAATCACGGCCGTTCTGGTCGCCGTCCTGGTCGGCGACGTCGACCGCCGGCAGCGGCACTCCCACGACCCGGGCCAGGGCGGCCGCCATCGCCTCCGGTGCGGGCCGGTGCACGGTCAGGAAGTTGTATGAGGTGGACAGGGCGACGCCCCCTCGTCGAGCAGTTCCTGAAGGTGCTCGCTCATCCAGGACTGCCGGTAGGTGCCGTCCAGGAGGCCCACCTCCCTTGCCTCGTCCTGCCCGATGAGCCGCAGCCCGCCGCCCTCCGCTGTCTCCGCGACACCGAACTCACCGAGGTCGACGCCCGGCCAGTCGAACTCCGTGCCGTGATAGATCTCCGCTTCTGCCGGGAACAGGCCGAGCAGGTGATCGGCGCGACCGGCCGGCCGCCAGACTCCCGCCACCGTCCGCGCGTCGTCCGTGTGGAAGACGGGCCGGGTGATCGCGTCCGGCCGCTCGCCCTCAGCCACCCTGGGGACGGCCCTTGTTCCGCGCAGCAGGCCCAGCGCCGTACCGAAGCGGTTTCGTTCCAGGACCAGGGCTAGGTGCCAGCCGCCCGCCGTGGCCGGGATCGCCAGCAGTTCGCCGCGCCCCGGCAGGGGCGGTGCGCCCCCCGGCAGGACGGCTGCCAGCGACTCGACCTCCGCGGACGTCACGTCATCGAGCAGCACCCGCGACGTGTGCAGCAGATCCGTGAGCTCCGCTCCCAGCCGGACCACCGACAGCGGGATGCCGTCGCGTGCCGCCGCGGTCTCCGCCACCTCGGTGAGCAGGTCGGACGCCGCGACGAAGACCCCGTCGTTCAGTTCGCCGGTACGGGACCGCCGACGGCTCTCGTAGCGCCGATCGCCCAGCAGTTGGGCCCGGAACCTGAGCGGTACGGGCACCGCTGTCGACGCGAGCTCGGCGGGGACGGCCCAGCCGAGGATCTCCAGAAGCTCACCGAGCGTCGGAGGGCCTCCCACCTCGTCGGCGAAGTCGCGCACGATCCCGTTCAGCAGTCCGGTCGGCGCCATGTCGGCCTACAGCTCCACGCTCTCCATGGCGCCACCACTGCCGTACTGCTCCACCCATCGCTTCTCGTCGGCCCCGTTGCCCGTCCTGATGCCGAAGGTCCACGTCGGATCGAGAAAGAGCGTGTGGCCGCCTTCGAAGTCGAGGGCCAGGCATGTGGTCTGGCCGCCTTCGCCACTCGCACCTTTGCCGGCCACGTATCCGCGTACGGCCGTGCAGCGCAGCTCGTCCCGTCCGTCCCCGAAGAGCTGCTCACCCCAGGACGCGACGACAACCTCGTCCTCGGCTTCCCGCAGCAGCTCGACGTCCGCCCAGTCGGCCTTCGCGACCGGCTCCGCGGCCAGGTGGTCGTACTGCCCGACCGAGACGAATCTCAGCAGATTCCCGTTGTCCAGCCGCAGCCACAGCACCAGCGGCTGCGGCCGGAACTCGGGGATCTCGTCGTCGCGGTCGAGCCAGCCCGGGAGGAGGACGTCGCGGACACGGTGTTCCCGGAGCGCCGCGGCCACGATCTGCCATGCGCTCGTCCCCGGCGTACCAGCCGTACCCACCGTCCCGGCCATCCCGCTAGCCCTTCTTCTTCGGCACCTTCTTGGTGATCTGGATCGCCTTGTCGAGGCCCTCGCCTGACGTGAGGGCGGTCCAGAAGTCACCGTTCTCCCGCAGGACGATCGTCACGCCCTTGCCACGATAGATCAGGCCCTCCGGTTCGTTCGGTTTCAGCGTGCCCTTGCCGACGAGCTCGAACGTGCCGTCCTTGATGGCCTTCGCGATGTCCTCCCGGAAGCGCGGGCCGTCCTCCTTCAGCTTCTTGTACTTGGTGCCCAGGGCGTCTTCGATGAGCTTCTTGTGACGCAGGAAGTGATCCTTGAACTTCTTCGGGTCGCCCTGGCCGACACTCGGATTCCTGGCCGCCTCGACCTCGTCCGCTGACATGTCGCAGTCGTTGTTGTGCACCAGCGCGCTGGCCGCGCCGACACCCACGAAGTAGGTGTGCACTGCGTCGACGGCGAGGTCGTGCGTCGTCCGGAGCTGCGTGTAGTGGCGTGCCACGAGGACCGTCAGGCCAGTGCCCGTCGCGGTGCGCAGCACGGCTCCGGGCCGCACGTCTCCGGCGTCCACCCAGCGCCGCTGGTCGGTGAGCCAGAACGGGTGCGTGTCGGTGGCCGTGATCACCGCCGTACCGGATCCGGTCCGCACGGTCAGACGCGTGAAGTCCTTGTCGTCGTACGTGGTGAACGTCCTGGTGACGAGCCGCGGACCGGTCTCCCCAGTGCTCGGGTCGGTGGCCGTGACCCGCGTTCCGGGCCGTACGGTCTCGATGGCGACGCGCCGGCCGTCGGCGAGCAGGACCGGAGTACCCGGCAGGAAGCTGTGGCGGACGGGGCAGGTGGTCGGCTTGTCGTCCGGTTTCTTCTCGTCCGGCTTCTTCTGTTTCTCCGGATCCCACTTCTTCTTGGCGTCTTCGAGCGCCTTCTCCGCGTCCTTGACCCGTTTGCGGTTCTTCAACAGCCCCTTCAGGCCGTCGTACAGATCCCCGCCGTGCTTCTTGAGCTTCTTGATGAGCTCGTAGGCCTTCTTCCACTTCCACGGCGCCCCGTACTTCGCGGCGAGCTTGCCCACCGCACCACCGATGAGGCTGAGCAGCACATTGATGAGCGTCTCGGTACAGGCGCCCATGTCGCCCTCGGTGATGCACTTCAGGGCGTCGGTGATACCGAGTTCCTCGGCGAGGATCTTCCCGAGCTCCTTGGCAGCTTCTTTCGCCTTGTCGGAGTCGGACTTCTCCGCCGCCTGGGCGTCCTGGAGCTCCTTCAGCGCCTTCTCGTAGTCGAGCTGTTCCTGCGACTTGGGGGCGTCGCCGTCCTCGCCGGTGCTGCCGCCGTTGTCGGACGCGGGCTGTCCGTCGCTGGTACCACCCTGGTCGTCCTGCGCCTGGGCGTCGTCGCCGCCCCCGCCGCAGTCGCCTCCTCCGGTGATACGACAGACCTGCGTACTGAGCCCCTCGGCCAGTTGCGGGCCCACTCCCGTACCCACCAGGGCACCGATGATCGCCGCCACGACCACGACCAGACCGACGTACTCCAGTGCCGACTGCCCCGACTGCGAATTCGGCTTGCGCAGCCCCAGCAGCCGTGCGTCCGTACGCGGTACGACTCCTCGCGCCCATCGGCGAACCCTGCGCGCGACCCCCGTTGCTGACATGCTCGCGACGCTAGCCCTCGCGGGGGTGGCCGGTCGTGGGCCCGCGGGCCCAAACACGGGCTCAAATCCCGAAGGGCACGTCTGCCGACCTCACCACGTGTACCGGTCGAAGGGCACAGGCAGCGGCTCCAGCGAACCGGCCGACCACAGGCGTCTGTTGGCGTCGAGGACAAGACTCGATGTCCGGCACAAAGGTATCTCTCGTCCTGCCTCAGCCGACGGGGGAACCGGTCACGGCGGCGAACAGTACGACCGGTTCCTCCTGGTCCATCTGGCCGACACCGACGGCGACACGGCGCTCCCCGACGTCCCACACCTGCAGATCGCCGAAGTAGCCGAGTTCGCACAGCGCGGAGAAGAAGGGGGGCATGGGCCGACCCTCCGCCTGGCGATCGGCGTACTCCTCCATGGACAGCGTGCCGTGTTTCCCCCACCGCTCGTCCAGTGCGAGCACGACACCCCAGCATTCGGTCGCGAACTCTTCGTTCACGGCGTCCAGGGCTTCCCCGTCGTCCTCGTAGAAGTCCTGGCTGACGCGCAGCGCGACGATGGCGAAGTCGTCGCCGGAGGCCGAACGCCCCTGGTCCGCGCAGCCCTCCCAGGGCGGGGTGTAAGGGCCCGTGCGCAGGGCCTCGATTGCCGCGAGACAGCCGTCGACGGCCGCTTTGAACTCCAGCGGCTCCTTCACCATGTGGGCCGGTCGGCCGGAACCGGCAGGGGCTTCAGCGCTCCTGCCTCGACAAGCACCTTCTGCGCGGCGACGACCGCCTCGGTGGTGTCGCCGATCTCCAGGACGAGACCACCGTGCGCAGCGGGAATGCGCCGTGCGGCGAACTCCTCCGGAACCACCTCCGCGCGCTTGTGCGAGAGGTACAGAGCCCAGCCGCAGCGCGGGTAGGAGTTACGCAGGCCGTACGCGGCCTTGACGGCGGTGAACAGCTCCCGGTCGTACGTGAGCCCCGTGTCCGCATCCCAGGCCTCGGCCAGGACCTTGAGCACCTCGGGCAGGCGGTCGGCCAGCGGGACCGTGGTCGCCCCGGCAGGCGGGAACAGCTGGAGCGTCGCGGTGAACGGCGTGTACCCGTCCGTCCCGCCGGCCGTGGCCCGGATGCGGACGTAGCCACCGTCCCGCCACGCGCCGACGACGAACGACGTCCGCCCGACGATGTCGACGTCATCCTGCTGGTTGCCCACTTCGATGGCGGCGGCGAAGGCTTCGGAATTCGTCGGGACGGGCGCGCCCTCCCCAACCGCTCGGCCGTCCTCGTCCCAGTGCCATGCCACCGGCTCAGCGGCTGACAGCTCCGCCAGCCGGCCGAGCAGCGCCAGCCAGCGCTCGGCCAGCTCTTGGGGCGACTCGGGCCGAGGGCCCCAGGAAACCTTCACCACGACTTCGCTCGACATCGCTGCCTCTTCACTTCCGTACTTCTACCGCTGCCGGCGCTACCGCCATCGGCGCAGGGCGACTGTCACTTCTTCACCGGGTTGTACTTCACGATCACATCGACATCGGCGTCGTCGAATGCCTTCTGTGCCGCATCGGCCACCTTCTGGTTGGAGAAGTTCCATTCCACCGGCTTGTCGCCGGCGGCTCGCTGCTGCCGACGCGCCTGCTCGACGAACTTCGCCGCCTGCGCCGGCTCGAGAGTTCCATCCTCACGGACTTTCTTGCCGTACCCGAACTTAGCCTCTTTGTACGTCTGACTGGCCGAGTCCCAGCCGTCGAAGTCGACGTCCCGACCCGTCTGCGGATCCTTCACGGCGTACTCCTTGCCGCGTTTCACCCCGGACACCTGCTCCTGGTAGCGCATCCAGCGCTCCATGTGCGGCCCGTACGCGACCGACTTCTTCGACTTCCAGACGCCGTCACCCAGGTCCTTGGAGCCCTTGCGCGGATTCTTCAGATCCCCGTACCAGGACGGCTTCTTCCACTTGGCGACGCTTTTGCGGCCGGCCTCCTTCGCCGCCGCCTTGGCCGCGTCGGCGTCCTTCTGGGCCTGCTCGGCGGCGTCGATCTCTTCCTGGCTGACGTCCTCGCACTTCTTGGCCGCGATGAGGAGGACGGGCGCGCCGTTGACGCGATAGACCGTCCTGGACGGGGCCGCCGCATTCACGCCGCCGGAGTACGAGGGACCGCCGCTGTCGGAGGGGCTGTCGCCGTACGAGGGACCGTCGCCGAGCGGCAGCGGGCGCAGCCGGCCCGGGAGCGGTCCGGAGCTGATCACACAGCCCTTCTCCGCCAGCTTCTTCGCCGCGTCGTCGGCGTGCTGCTGCGCCTCCTCCGCGGCCTTCTGGGCGCCGTCGACATCGCCCTTCTCGGCGGCCTTGCGCGCCCGCTCGGTCGCCTTACTCGCCTTCTGAGCGGCCTCACCCAGCTTGCCGAGCTTGCCCAACTTGCCGAGTTTCCCGAGCTTCCCGGCGAACTTGGCGCCGTTGTAGCCCGGAATGAACAGGGACCCGACGTTCCAGATGACGTTGCTGACCGCGCGCGTCTCCTCGCCGTTGTTCCACTGCTCCCGGACCTCGTCGCCGATGAACATGTCGTCGAGAACGGTGACGCCGGTGTTCAGCGAGGCGCCGCCCCAGTCGGTCAGCGCGTCGAAGTAGTCGCCCTTCGCCCACTTGTCTCCGGCGTCCTTGGAGTCCTGAGACCACTGATCGCCCAGGGAGCTGCCGTAGTCCTTGAGCCCTTCCCAGGTGCCGGGAAGGTCCGTGACCGTGTCCCAGATACCGGCGAGGTCTCCCCCGATGCCGTCGACAACAAGGCCCTCACCGACCTGCGAGATCTGGTCGCCCGCGCAGCCGAAGAACGCTCCGAAGCCGGAGAAGCAGCCCTCGTCGTCACCGCCGCCGTCCCCGTCGTCGCCCTCCTCGGCCGCCTGCTCGTCCTCTTCCCAGCCGCCTTCGTCCTCGGCGGCCTCGTTCTTGTCGCCCTCGGTCTCATCCCCGACAGTGACGATGGGGCCGCCGGCCTCGTCGCCGCTGCCGTCTCCCGGGCCGCCGGTCCCGCCGGTCCCAGTGCCACCGTCGGCCCCGTCCGTGCCACCGGTCTCGCCCGTACCACCGGTGTCGGCCCCACCCGGCCCGTCCGTACCCTCGTCGCCGGCCTCGACCGTCTGACCGTCGTCCCCTGCCGCCGGGCAGGCGGTCCCCGTGATCGAGCACACCGCCGACTGGAGGCCGTTGGATATCTGGCCGCCTACGCCGCTGAGTACGAGTGCGACGATGATCGCCGCGACCAGGGTGATCAGACCGACGTACTCCAACGACGACTGCGCGCGGTCCTGTCGCCACTTGATCATCCGGGACAGCGAGAACGGCGGCCGACCACGGGGCGTCGTGCGCTCCCGCACGTCCAGCCGGAACCATTCGCGGCTCTCCGTCCGGGCCAGGAAGACCAGAATCGTCACGGGCAGGACAAGCTGGGTGAGCCCCCGGAACGACCCCTCCTGAATGCTTGAGAACGCGCCGAGCACCAGCCAGGCCTGTACGGCGACGAGCCCCCGCCACACCCACACGCCACCGGTCCGGACCTGGCGCGCCAGGAACCACCCGATGACGCCGGGGGCAGCCCCGTACGCCAGCAGCGCGAGCAGACCCCCGTCGACGGCGCCGACGGACGCCGCCGACACCAGGAGGCCCACACCACCGAACACGGTCATGGCGAACAGGACATGGACGAGGATGCGTGCCACGTTCAGCAGTTGCGGCATGCTTCTCGGTCCGGACGCAGGTGGCTGCCACGCTCCCCCGAACGCGGGTGTGCTGCCTATGGAAGACATGCGGACCGCAACCCCCCGTGCTCCGACGGCAATTCAGCCCCACGGTAGGAGTGGAACCCCAGCCGCGGCTTGGGCCCTCGGACCCAACTTTCGTCAACTCGGGCCCAACCTGCGTTTGATGTCTCACCGTTGCGCCGGCAAGGTCCGGTTGCCGATCCTGTGGACGCTGGCCACCTGCGCCCACAAAAGGGCCGAACCGCAAGGAAACTGCGGTCCGGCCCAAGTGATGGACGGGGGCGTCAGCTCTGCGTGCCTCCGCCCTCGGCGCGCGGGAAGGAGACCTCCACGCGGCGGTTCTTCTTGCGGCCTTCCTCGGTGCTGTTGTCGGCGATGGGGTACTGCTCGCCGTAGCCGCGGATCTCGTAGCTGATCCCGGCGCCAGAAAGCTGCTGCGAGAGCACCTTGTGCACGGCGTCGGCCCGCTGCTTGGAGAGGACATCGCCGTGCGCCGCGGATCCGAGATTGTCGGTGAAGCCGAAGACGCGGACCTTCTTGGCGCCCTGCTTCTTGATCTCGGCGGCGATTTCGGCGATGCGGGCGTTGGCAGCGCCGGAGAGCTTGGCACTGTCCTTGCCGAAGAGGACCTCGGCCTGGAGCGCGAACTTCAGGTTGGAGCTGGTCTCCTCACGCCGCTCCTCGCCGCCCTCGGACTCGACGACGGAGACGATGTCGAGCACCTTGGCGGGGGCGAGGGTCGCCCCGTCACGGATCTTGAGGCCTTGCGAGTTTCCGTCGACCTTGGGTGGTGGTGACGTCGACTCGGTACCTGGCGGGACACCCGGAGTCTCATCGGCCCATGCGCCGCCCGCCACGGTGAACTGCATGCCGACGATGAGCACGGCCGCAGCGAGGACCGACGTTGCTGCCCTCTGTGTACGGGGCTTCGTGGCGGCCCTCATCAGGAGATCTCAATCGTGGCGACGGGCATGCCCGGCACAGCGATGTCGACCTGATTCGTCGACTCCTGGGGCGCGGGGAACTGCGCGAAGAAGGCGACCTTTTCACCATCATCGACGCTCGTGATCCCGGTGGTGGTCAGCGGATATCCCTCAGTGTCCCGCAATACGTAGTAGCGCTTCTTCTCCGCCTTCGCCACCAGAGTGACACCGGCCAGCGAGGGGCCGGTGCGCTTCACCTGGTTCTCCTGCCCGCTCCACTCGACACGACCACTCAGCCGCTTGCCACTGGTGTTGTTGATGACACCTGTGACGGTGAGGAAGCCGCCTTCCTCACGAGCAGCGGAGTGGATGACGAACTGGAAGCCATTGGAGCCGTTGATGGTGGCCAACGTTTTGCTGGTATCCGGCACGGTGTTTCCGCCATCGTCCTGGGGCTTGCCGTTCCCAGTGGCAGCGGGGGCGGAACTGCTCCCCTTGTCCTTCGCCGATCCTCCGTCGTCCCCACCACACGCGGTGAGCGAAAGTGTCAGCGTTGTCGCCAGGAGAGCGGCGGTCCCCGCCCTACGAGTCGTCACTGCGTACCGGATAACCATGCGTGTCATTCCCTTTGTGTTCGTTCGCGGTCAGTTCTCAGCCAGCCGGATGTCGAAGAGGTCCGTACCCTGCGGCGGCGGACCTTCACCCACCACCCACGGAGCGATCCCCTTGCAAGTCAGCGTCCCCAAGGGTTTGGGAACCGGCGTGTAGACGCACCGGGATTGAAGTTCTGCCGTCGCCTGCGCCTTGGCCCTCTTCGTTTCGGTCCCCGGCAGGACGGTGTCGCCCACCGGCTTCTCCGACTTCACGTGGACCTGGAAGGCCCAGCGTCCGTCGAAGGTGAGGCTGCAGCCTCCCCCGAACGCAGTCACATCCACCACGGCGTCGTTCTGCTGCGCCATGGGGAAGGCTGCGTGACATCCGAAGAAGCTGCCGATCTGACCGAGGTTGAAGATCGCCGTCAGGAAGGCGGGGTTGAGCTTGGCAGGCAGTTCCAGCGTTGCGAACTTGTCCCGGGACTCCTTGGCCGCCGCAAGTGCGGCGGCGTCGGCACCTGTCTGCGCGCCGTTACGTGTGGCACCGGCCTGGCCGACCGCGAAGAACGCGAGCGCGAGAAAGAGCAGGCCCGCTACCACCACCACGTAGGCGGGAGCGGCCTGCCCTTTCTCGCGAGCGCTGCGCGACATCAGCCGCCCAGAATCTCGCCGACCTTGTCCGTCAGGCCCTGAGCAATGGTGTCCGCCACGCCCGACCCGACCAGCGCCGCGATGATCAGCGCGACCAGGACGATCACACCCACGTACTCGACGGCACCCTGACCCTTGTCGCCCCGGCGCTGGATCGCCTCGACGGTCGTCTTGGCCCACGAACCGACGTAGACGCGAGTCGTAGCGGCGGCCTTCAGCGTGATGTTCGACATGGTGTTCCCCTCCGGGTTCGGCCGGCCGCTTGCCGGCCGACTTGTACGAGTCTTTGGTGTCACTCGCGCTTCCGGCTTCCTCCCGGCCGGTCTCGCTGGCGACATGAGAAACGTACGCCCGGACAAGTCCCGTCAGCATGGGCCTCAGGACCCAACCACGGGCCCATTCCGGAGATTGGGCCCTCGCCCGCATCGGGCCCACGGCCCGTACGACTCGCTCAGTCATGGCCCGCCACTCCCCCTCGCGGCAGAGCGTGCCAGATGGCGATGGCCTCACCGCGGCTGCCCGCGTTGAGCTTGGCGAAGATGCGGTTGATGTGGTTCTTGACGGTCTTCTGGCTGATGAAGCAGGTGGCCGCGATCTGCTGATTGGTCATGCCCGAGGCGATCAAGTCCATCACTTCCACCTCCCGTTGGCTCAGCTCGGTCAGCAGTCCCCCGGCTCCGGGAGTGCCCGATCCTGTAGACGAATGTGCCATATTCGCTTGCGAAAGCGAAGGGACTTCCGCGAATTGTTGCAGACCTGGCATCGCCCGAACCCCGCTCACCTGCGGGTTTATTGACGGAACGCAAGAAGAGTCATGGCCCGTGTCGTGTGCGGTTGCAGACGCCCCGGTTTGGTAGCCGGGTCCGGGGAGTGCCGTGCCGAGGCCCTCCGGCAGCGGTGGCGTGCCCTGGTCGGGCGCGGCTCCGCCCCGCACGCCGGCCAGCAGTGCGCTGGACGCCGAGGCCGTGAAGGACGCACGGCCTTCCTTGATGTCCCGGACGGCCGCCACGAGCTGGTCGGCCGTGAACTCGCCGTGCACCAGGTAGCCGCCCGCACCGCGCCGCAGCGCTTCGTGGACGATTTCGCTCTCGCGGCTGTACGTCATCATCAGCACGGGTGCGAGCCGTACGAGGTGCGGCAGTGCGGAGATGCCGTCCACTCCGGGCATGCGCACATCCAGCAGGATGACGTCCGGCCTGTGCTGGACGGCCGCGTCATAGGCCTCGCGCCCGTCGGCGGCCTCGGCGACGACCTGGATGTCCTGACGGCCCTGAAGCAGCACGGTCAGGCCTGCTCGTACGACCGGGTTGTCGTCGGCGACCACGACCCTGAGCGTCGGGACGGGTGCCGTCGGCATGGGCAGAGCGGGGAATTCACCGGATGCCGCCGGTACGTGGGCGGTGGAAGAGCCGGCGGGCCCCGAGGAGTGGTCGGATGTGAGCGGTGTGGCATGCGAGGACGTGTGCTGTGACACATGGGACTGCTGCGTCCACTGCTGCCCTGAGCTTCGGGAGATGTCGTCCGGCATGGTTGCGGCCTCCTCTCGGAGTGAGTCGGGGTCGGAGATGGGGACGGTGGAGCGCGATCAGTTCAGGAGCGGTGCCGGCTGCTGCCGGGGCACCGCGCTCAGTGGCGGTGGAGCGATGGCCATCAGCGGTAATTCGAGCCTGACCTCCGTACCGCGCGCGTGACGGCCGCGCCCGATCCGGATGCGGGCTCCGATGGAGGCGGCGCGCTCGACCATGCCGACGAGGCCGAAGTGTCCGGCGCGTCGGAGGTCTTCCAGGGTGGTGCCGGGCGGCAGGCCCTTTCCGTCGTCGTACACGCTGATGCGCAGTACGTCGCCGACGACGCCCGCCGAGACGTCGAGGTAGCCCGGCTGGGCGTGGCGGTGGGCGTTCTCCATGGCTTCCGAGGCGATGGTCAGGGCCTGACGGGCGACGATCTGGGGTACTGCGGGGACGGGGCCCTGGCCCAGGCGGCGGAAGCCCGCCTCCAGGCCGTGCCGTCGTGCGAAGTCCTCGGTGCGGGCGGACAGTTCGGAGATGAGGTCGAATCCGCCGTCGAAACCTGACTGCCGCCGCAGGTCCGACAGCAGCTCCCGCGACTCGGCGGCGGCGCGCCGTGCGGAGCGGGCCACCAGCTCCGCCTGGTGCTTGATGGTGAGGGGGTCCATGCGGTCGGCCGTACCGGCCAGACCGTCCGCCGCCAGGGCCAGCCCGTGCAGGGTCTTGGCGACCGAATCGTGCATCTCCCTGGCGAGACGGGCGCGCTCCTCCTCGACCGCCTCGTTGACGGCGAGCCGGGCGCGGGCCTCGGTGAGGGCCTGCGTGGCGGTGCCGAAGCCGAGCATGAGGTTGCGCAGGGTGCTGCCGACGGCGCCGGCGATGACGCACAGGCCGGGGAGGAGCAGATCGCCGACGTCCGCGTTCACGTTGGGATTCACCGCGTACGCCCCGCCGATGATCAGTGACTGGAGCACGGCGAAGGCCGCGGCGCCGCGCCAGCTGTAGACCAGCCCGGCGAGCAGCGGCGTGCAGAGGGTGACGTACGCGAGGATGGATTCCGGGGAGGCCGTGGCCAACAGCAGCGAGCCGAAGAACGAGTCCGCCGCGAGCAGTGTCGGATGCCGCAGCAGGATGGGCCCGAAACGCTCCCAGTCCCGCAGCAGGACGTACGACACCATGAACGTCACGACGACGGCGGCGCCCACGAGCCAGGTCGCCGGCCCCGACGCGGTGCGGTCCAGGGCGAACGGCGCGGCCAGGGCGATCACCGCCAGCCGGAAGCCGAAGACCTGCCTGCACAGTGCCTGCAGGGCGTTGACCTGGATCGGCAGCGACGGCACATGCTGGGGCGCGGCTGCCGTCTGCCCGGGTAGTCCGTCGCCGATTCCGCCGGTGATTCCGTTGGTGGCTCCGCCGGCGAGGGCGGGGATTCTCGGGGCCATGTGGGTCACCTCCTGTTCGGGTCGCTCTGCCGGGGATCAGCCGCCGTTGAGGATGTTTCCGAAGTCGACGCCGGAGCCGTAGTAGAAGCTCATGACGATGAGGATCATGGTCGCGGGGAGCATGACCATGGTGACGACGAGCGTCGTCTTGGGAACGGCCTTGGAGGCGGAGCGCCGGGCGTTCTGCGCGTCCGTGCGCCGCATGTCGGTGGCGATCTGGATCAGCGTGTCGACGATCGGCGCGCCAAGCTCCTCGCCCTGCTGGAGGGCGGTGACGAACATCGACACCTGCTCCGAGGCGTTCCGCTTGCGCAGCTGCTCGAAGGCCTCGCGGCGACTGACGCCCATGTCCATCTGGCGCAGCGTGATCCGCAGTTCGTCCGACCACGGGCCCTTGTACTTCTCCGCGACGCGCTCCAGGGCCTGGCGGAAGCCGAGGCCGGCGGAGACGACGACGGCGAGTACGTCGAGGAAGTCGGGGAGTGTGCGTTCGATGTCGTCCCGGCGGCGGCGTATGGCGGCACGGATGATGACGTCCGTCCAGACGAGTCCGTACAGCAGGGCGATCACCGCGATCACCGTCTGCCCGCGCACGATGAGGGAGAAGGCGGCAGCGCCGCCGAGGATGCCGTAGACCGCGCGGCGTGCGGCGTAGCGGTCGACGGTCATACCGCCGGGGTTGCCCGCCATGTCGAGCCTGCGGCGCAGGGCGTCGACCCGCTTGGGGCCCATCATGGACAGGACGGTCGGGGCGAAGCGCATGCCCATGCGGTCGATGCCGGAGCCTACGGCGGTGGTGCGGGTGGAGCCCACTTCGAGTGCGACCGCCAGGTCACCGGGGAGCTTGGCGTCGGCCCGGTACATACGGATGCCGTGGAAGGCGCCGTACACCGCGAGGCCGAAAGCGGCTGCGAGCAGAAGTCCCATGGTGTGTTCCCCTCTTCCCCTCGTCCTCGGCCTCAGACCCGGATCCGGGACATACGACGGATGAGGACGAAGCCGACGGCGTACATGCCGAAGGCGATGACGACGGCGCCCTGGCCGACCACCGAGCCGGTCATCTTGTCCAGCGCACCCGGGCGCATGGCGTTGATCATCAGCAGGAAGCTGAGACCGAGCAGTGGCACGGCGAGTGCGGTGACCTTGACCTGGGAGAGCAGGGTGGTCACCTCTCGGCGGGTCTCCTTGCGCTCCTCCAGCGTCTCGGTGAGGTTGCGCAGCGAGCTGACGACCTGACCGCCGGCCCGGTTGGAGAGGACGAGGGTGGTGACGAGTACGACGAGTTCGCGGGACGGCAGCCGATCGGCGAGCTCTCCCAGGGCATCGTCCAGCGTGTGGCCGACGGCGAGCTGGTCGGCGACGCGCATGAGCTCCTCGCCGGCCGGGTCGTCGAGCTCCTCGGCCGCCATGGCGAGTGCGGTCCGCATGGCGAGTCCGGCCTGGGTGGCGTTGGCGAGGACACGGGTGAACTCGGGCAGTTGGTTGATGAACGCCTCGGTGCGCTTGGCGCGCTGCCAGTTGAGGAACGCGTTCGCGCCCCACAGCCCGACGACGGCGCCCAGGACCCCGAAGAAGGGGGCGAAGATCGCGCCGATGGTGAAGTAGATGGCGAGCAGGGCCAGGACCACATAGACGAAGTACTCGCCCGGGGACAGGTCCAGGCCGGTCGTGGCGATCTTGCGCTCGATGCGCTTGCCGATGCCGGTCCCGCGGAGCCGGCGGTCCACGCGTCGGAAGCGGCGTCGTCGGCCGGCGGGGACGGCGATCTGACCGGTCTGCGACATACGGTCGACGAGCGCCTGCCGCGCGGCCTGCCCCGAGGAGTAGATGTGCAGGCCGATGACGCCGAGGACGCAGGCGAGCAGGGTGACGCCGATCGTCAGGAGCGGGAGATTAGCCACGGGCTGAACCTTCTCGTCGGACGGGAATCCTGGTCGGGGCCGGGACGGTCACTGTCGTGCGGCCCATGCGGCTGACGCAGCTGATGCGGCTCATGCGGCGGCCTTCCGCAGGGCGAGCTGTTCCTCCGACTGGGCCACCCCGAAGGCGGGCGGGATCGGTTCGCTCTTCATGTAGAGGCGCTCGGCGACCCGGCGCGGCAGCGGAAGGTATTCGAATTCGCCGTGGATCCGGCCGTCGGCGGACATGGGCTGGGCGTTGAACCGGCAGACGCTCACGATCCGGTACTCCTCCCGGCCGTGGGAGTCGACGATGGCGATCTCGGTGATCCGGCGGGATCCGTCGGCGTGCCGGGTGAGCTGGACGATGACGTCGACGGCGCTGTTGATCTGGTCCTTGATCGCCACGAACGGGATCTCGACCTCCGACATGGAGCCCAGGGTCTGCAGTCGCATCAGCGCGTCCTCGGCGCTGTTGGCGTGGACGGTGGCGAGCGAGCCGTCGTGACCGGTCGACATTGCCTGGAGCATGTCAAGCGTCTCGCCGCCACGGACCTCACCGACGATGATGCGGTCCGGACGCATACGCAGCGAGTTGCGCACCAGGTCGCGGATAGTGATCTGGCCCTTGCCCTCGACGTTGGCCGGGCGGCTCTCCAGCGTGATCACATGGTTCTGCTGGAGCTGGAGCTCCGCCGAGTCCTCGATGGTGACGATGCGCTCGCCGTCGGGGATGAGCCCGGACAGGGCGTTGAGCAGCGTCGTCTTTCCGGTGCCGGTGGCGCCGGAGACGATCACGTTGAACTTCGCGCGCACGAGCCCGGAGAGCAGCACGGTCATCTGCTCGTCGAGCGAGCCGAGTTCGATCATCTCGCGCAGTGTGAAGGCGCGGGGGAAGCGCCGGATGGTGAGGATCGGGCCGCTCAGGGAGAGCGGCGGAATGATCACGTTGACACGCTCACCGCTGGGCAGCCGGGCGTCCACCATCGGATTCGCCTCGTCGACACGGCGGTTGACGGTGGAGACGATGCGCTCGATGGTCTGCATCAGCTGCTCGTTGGAGCTGAAGCGCATCGGCAGCAGCTCCAGCCGGCCGCGGCGCTCGACGAAGACCTGCTCGGGGCCGTTCACCATGATCTCGCTGATGGACGCGTCCTCGAGCAGGGGCTCCAGGATGCCGAGTCCGAGGGCTTCGTCGACGACCCGGCGGATGAGCTGCGAGCGCTCGACCGAGGAGAGGACCGGCCCCTCGCGGCTGATGATGTGCCCGAGGACCCGCTCCAGGCGGGCGCGGCGCTCCGCGGCCTGCAGTGCCGACATCTCGGCGAGGTCGATCTCCTCCAGGAGCTTCGCGCGGTAGATCCCGACGAGCTGGCTGTCCGAGCCCTGCTCGTTGTTCGGCTCGGGATTGCTGATGCGCGCCCGGAGGCTCATGTACTCGACTCCTTACGGATGTGAATCGGTCGCTGGTCGGTCGCCGGTCAGTCGGTGACGGGCATGGTCGCGGAACGGACAGCCCTGTCGAACTCGACTCCGGGCACGAGGGAGGGAATCGCGACACGGACGGTCACCGTGACCTCGTCGCCGAAGTCGCCGCGGGGCTGGACGATGGCGTCGTCGGCCAGCCAGTCGCTCATCGCCGCCCTGCCCGCCTGTACGGGGTCGCCGTTCCCGATCGAAGCCGTACGGGCCGCGGCCCGCGCGCCCGTGCCCGCCTGCTGCACGGCGTACGCGGCGATGCCCAGCTGGATCGCGACGAGCGCGATGAGGAGGAGGATGGGGATCCAGCCGAGGTACTCGATCGCAGTCTGGCCCCGGTCACCGTGCTTGCGGAAGGTGCGCTTCTGCATGGCTCAGCCCTCCCACGTGGCGGAGGCGCGACCGGGGACGGTCAGCGGGAAGTCGACGAAGCCGGGATAGAGGACCGGAACCTTCAGATCGAGTTCCACCTTGTACAGGCCGCCCTCCTCACCGCAGTCGAGCCTCGTCACCTGCCAGGCGTCGGGGAGGTTCTCGCGCGCCGCCTGACGGCAGGCCAGCCCGGGGTTCCAGCGCGCGGCGGCTCCCGCCCGCGCTCCTTCGTCCGCCGAGTTCCCCGCCAGCGAGAACGTGTATCCGACCAGTGCCGCCTGCCAGAGCAGGATCAGCGTCGCCAGGATGATCGGCACCATCCCGGTGAACTCGACGGCGGTCTGTCCGCGGTCGTCTCTCCAGTTGGTAACTGCCGCGATGCCCATCGCTTCAACTCGCCCCCTCGTTTCGTCGTTCAGCCACGGCGCCGGATACCCAGCGCACCCCGGTCGCTCTTCAACTTGCCCTGTTTCTGCGCTGGTTCTGTCGTCTTCACCAAACCCAGCTCCCCGGCGAGGCCCCACAGTGCCTGCTTGACCGAGGACTTGGCCTCCAGGTCCTGCAGCCGGCCGGCGTCGACCAGCGCGTGCAGTTCCTTGAAGTTGGCGGGGATCACCACCCGGGAGACCCGGGTGGACGTGATCCGCTCGATCAGCGGAGGCTGTATCTCCGTATTGCGTATGTACCGGTTGACGACGGTCACCGTCTCCTCGGCCTTGCGGATCTGGAGGCGGTCCCAGAGCCGGACCATGCGCTTGGCCGCGCGGACCGCGACGACGTCCGGTGTCGTGATCAGCAGCGTGGTGTCGGCCATTTCGATCGCTGCCGCGTTGGCGCCGTTCATGTAGCTGCCGCAGTCGATGACGACGACTTCGTACCGGTTACGCAGGGCGCTGACGATCTGGCGCACCGACCGGTCGGTGACCTCTTCGCCGCGCTCGCCCTCGCCGGGCGCGAGCAGCAGTCCGATCCCGACGTCATGGTTGTAGACCGCGTCCTGGAGCACCCGCGGCGAGATGTCCTGGATGCCCGCCAGATCGACGATGGAGCGACGGAACTGCACATCCAGGTACGAGGCGACATCGCCGGACTGGAGGTCGAGGTCGGCAAGGGCGACGGTCATGCCCGACGCCTTGGCAGCCAGGGCCAGCTGCACCGCTGTGAGGGTGGTGCCGACGCCGCCCTTGGCGCCGCTGACCGTGACGACGGTGCCGCCGGGACCGGTGAAGACGTCCCCGCCCTGGCCGAGATGGCGGCGCACGCCGACGGACCAGGTGGCCGCCGCCTGTACGCGCTGCACCAGCTCCTCGTACGAGAGCGGGAGGCCGACCAGGCCGCGGGCACCCGAGTCCATGGCCGCCGAGTACAGGCCCGGGCTCGCGTCGGCGGTGACCAGAACGACGCCGACCGCGGGAAAGCGGAGGGCCACCTCCCGGATGACTTCGAGTGCCGGTACCGGCCCGATCCGCTCGTGGACGAGGACGACCTCCGGGAGCTCGTCGATCGACTCGGTCGCAAGCCGCGCCAGCGTGTCGATCAGCGAGGTCGAGTCACCGACCGGCCCCGCCGGCTCCGCGTCCGGGAGCTGGCTCAGCAGGGTGGTGATGGATCGGGCGGCGTCGGCATCACCGACGGCCGGGAGGATTCTGGTCGTCATTCGGCCCTCACTTGTCTCCTTCGAGGGTGTAGGTGCCCTCTCCGGGCCGCAGCTGCGTCGATCCGCCGGCGGCGAGCAGAGCGAGTCGCACGTTGACCGCGAACGACTCCGCGTACGCGACACGCTGAGCGTCCTTGGTCTTCAGCGCGAAGGTGATCGGCACGGCTTCGCGCAGCGTGCCCCGCCGGTCGTCCTCCTTGGGCTCCAGCGCGGTCAGGCGGCCCACGTCGATCACCCGGGCGTTGGGGACGATGACCCGGGACTGGGCCTTCGCTCCCTCGTTCTCCGCGGCGAACGTGGCGTAGATGTTGACGGAGTCACCCGCCCTGATCTTGCCCGCCACACCCGTGGCGGCGTCGATCATGATGGCTATCTCCTGCTCGTCCGTGTCGAGGGCGGGCCGCTTGACGAACATGTCCTCCTGGAGCAGCGAGCCCTTCTTGAGCTGGGTGACGGCCACCTTGCCGTCGACGACCGAGACATCGGTCACCGCGTTCTCGGAGAGCCAGCGTTTGGGCATCTTGATCTTCTTGAACTGGTTCGGCTGCAGCGCCTGATACGGAGCCACATCGACGTTGACCTGGTAGGCGTCCACCTCGGGGCCGACCTTGGAATTCACATCGCTGATCACCGAGAGCACACCGGCGAACGCACCGAAGGCGCAGAGGACCGAGAGGAGCAGAAGGATGACGCCGCGGCGTTGGCGTGAATTCATGAGCTGGGCAACCTCGTGGGAGACGTGGGCTGACGAGCGGACTGGTACGTGCGGTGGGTTGCGTCGGGTACGGCCGGGCACGCCATCGGTCCATGCGTACCGCCCGGCGGCGCATTACGACCCGTGATTCATCGGTGTTCCTTCATTCAGGACACCGGAGGCGTGCGTTCGGTTCTCGGCAAGTGCGAGCGGCGCCGAGCAGAACCCGCAACGGTCACCGATGAGTTCGATGCCGCACCAGGTACACACCTCCCGTCTCACGGACGAAACCAGTTGATAGATAACAGAGATGTCCGGGAGGAAGGCAGCGAATTCGATCATCCGTGCCGTGCCCCACCACCGTGGCGATTCGGCCGGCAGCGCCGTCTCCTGCATTCCCTGAACCCGCCAGGCGGGAGCGAGGGTCGAATTCACCCATTCCGACTGCAGCTGACCTTTTGCCACCAGAAGCTGCGTTATGAACTCGGGTCCGGCGAGCTCGCCACTGCCGATCTTGATCAGCTGGGGGGTCGGGTTGGCCACCACGCCGAACTGCGAGCCCGGCACCCAGGACTTGGCGTGGGACTTGAGGCTGACCGGTACACGGTCGAGCTTGGTGACCGAGTTCAGCAGCGCCCCGGAGTAGATGTAGTGGGAGAGCAGCCGCGCGGCCGAAGCGATGACGCCGGCGCTGAAGTCGCAGATCGACAGCTGCCGCAGCTGGCGGACCAGCACAGACACGCCGAGGGGCGGCAGATCGAGCTTCAGCAGGGCGATGCGGTCGCTCTCCAGTACGGAGCGGACCGTGTGCAGTCTGCGTTCATGGGCGGTCGGGATCGAGGCGGGATAGAGGGCGATCACGTAGCCGTTCTGCTCCACCAGGACCTGCATGTCTGCGAGCGCCGCATCCAGCGGCTGGACATCCGGCGGATGCAGCAGCGCCGCGGTGGGCGTCTGCCGGTCGGTCGGCGGCAGCACCATGTCGGCGCTGGTCACGGCAATTGCGGTCGGCACGCTGATTCCCCGTTCAGCTCCGGTCGCCGCAACGTGCGGCGACCGCAGATCCCTACTGCTCCGTGCTCCTCCTGCACCAGCACTTTATCCACGTCCTACAGAGCAGAGAACAGCTTTCGAGGAGCAGTGCCCCAACCCTCACGCAATACTCACGGATCAAATCGGACGAATCTTCCAGAGGTTAACTCCTGTATCACCGACCAGATTTCGGTATTCGCCCCTCCGTTTCTTGCCGGACAGAAACCTTCCGGTGCAGTCCAGAGCCCATAACAACTCTTTGGGCCCGGACTCCGATTGGCCACCCGGGGCCCAACTGGCCTTCTGGGCCCGAAATGGGGCCCCAGGGCCCACGCCGCACCGCCTGCCCTTCCGTAACGTCCGGATCCGGTCAGGGACAGCACCGGGCTCGACGGTCCGAGGGGGACGAGATGAGACAGGCAGGGCGAATATCGCCACCACCGACGAAGCGCCGCCGTGGTGCGGGCGACCGGGGCGCCACCGCCACCGAGTACGTCGGAGTCATCGTCGTCTCCGCCGCGGTCATCGGTGCGATCGTGACCACCGGCATCGACGGCACGATCGCCGACAAGCTGCGCTGCCTGGTCACGTTCGGCGGCTCCTGCGGCACCCCGGGCGGCAACCAGGCCGCTCCCAAGACCGACGCCGACTACGAGCCCCCGCTCTGCCAGATCTCCTCGATCAGCGACAAGGCGGGCGCCAAGGGCAAGCTGCTCTTCATCGAATGGGGCGAGGAGTACGGCTTCCAGCAGCAGACCTTCCAGGCCAAGACTGACATCAACAAGGACGGCAAGGTCGACGAGAACGACCAGCAGGTCTTCATGACCTTTACCGACGCCGCCTCCATCGCCGCCAAGAAGGACTGGAAGCCGGGCGCCAAAGTCGGGAAGTTCGGCTCCGACAAGGTCGAGCTGGGCGCCGGCATCAAAGTGACCAACGGGGACACCTGGGTGTTCGACAGCGAGGCCGACGCGAAGGCCTTCCGCGACGACATCGAGCTGCTCAAGACGTACGAGCTGACCAACCGGCACAGCAACGCCCAGGGCGGCGGGCTCGGGAACAGCATCCTCTACCTCTTCGGCAAGGGCCCCATGGCCGAGGAGGAGAAGCTGCGCAACCGCATCGACGAGAAGCTCGGAAACCGGCACATCAGCTACGGCAAGGTCGGACTCGAAGTGAGCGCGGCAGCCGGTCTCAAGCTCTCCGCCGCGGACGAGAAGAAGCTCAGCGCCACGCTCGGCGGAAACTTCAAGTTCTCGCCCGAGGGGACCTGGACCGACAACAACTACAAGGGCACCAAGTCGTACACGTACAGCGCGTCCATCGAGTACGGCTCGAAGGTCGGTTACGAGGCCGGGCCCATCAGCGGGGAGTCGTCCGCGTCCACCACCCAGACCGGGACCATCACCGTCACCCACGACAAGAAGACCGGTGAGCTGCTCCGGATCGACATGACGCGCACGGTCGAGAAGGGCGCCACCAAGGACGGCGTCAAGGTCGGCGGCGACAACGGCAAGGAGAAGGACGACAAGCGCGGCGGCAACGGCGGGGTCAAGGGCAGCGACCAGGAGACCGGCATCGAGGTCATCACCAACTCGATCGTGATTCCGCCGGGCGACGAAGGCGCCAAGCAGCGCGCGATCGCGCAGGAATGGCTCGACGGAAACGGACAGTACGGGACGCCCTTCACCTACATGTTCGACGATCACGCGCCCACGAAGCGGCCCGGGAACGACGACAAGTTCGGGCAGCTGCTCTTCGACGAGGGGCTGTCGAGCCGGACGACGTACACCGGCCAGACCGAGGCGGCGGAGTACGGCTTCGAGCTCAACCTGGGACTGAGCCTCGGCTTCTCGGTCTCCACCGAGAAGAAGGAGGAAATTCTCAATGACGCCGAATTCCTCGGAGCGCCGCAGGGAGACAGCCGCAGCTATGTCCCGTACAGCTACTGTGCGAACTGATCCCGGGGACAGGAGCACACACGCCATGAGCAGCAAGACGAAGCCGTTGCACTGGCTGATCGCGTCCGTGGCCGTGCTGGCCACCGCCGGCTGCGGTTCGGACACCCAGGCCGGTACGACACCCGAAGGCTGGGGGACCTTGAAGACTCCCTCCGTCACCGTCGCCCACCCTCCCGCCTTCAAGGAGCAGAGCGACGCCGACCGCAACAAGCACAACGCAGCCGCCGCAGCGCTGAGCGAGGGTGGCAAAACCGTCGGCATCATCACGGTCCAGCTGGACTTCACCAACGCCGACTCGGTCGAGGAGGCCGCGATCGGCGCCGAGGCCGGGGTGGCGCTCGGTTCCACCCTCAAGGGCCAGAAGGAGATCCAGGTCGCAGGCCCGAACGGCAAGCAGGAGGCCCGCCGTGTCGACTTCGAGTTCACCGAGAAGGGCGACCGGGTCAAGGGTGTGATCATCGCCGGTCTCGACGCGCAGAAGAAGGCGTACGCGGTGCGGATCGACGCGGTGAAGGGCCGGCTCGACGACGGCGATCTCAGCAAGATCATCGACTCGGTCACGGTCCTGAAGGGTTAGGGGCCGGCATGGAGGTCCCGGGTGGGCACTACATCTTCTTCGGCGGCATGATCGCGCTGTTCGGCTGGCTGACGGTGAAGTACGCCCGCCGTCTGGTCACCGTGGCGCACTCGGTGCGCCGGGGTGAGCGCGCGGAGGGCGAGTGCGTACGGATCGAGTCGGAGCCGGGCACCGACTCGGACGCCTACCGGCACTTCTTCGCCTTCCGCACCCGGGACGGCCGGGACATCGAGTTCGAGGACCTGGCGGGCTGGTCGATGAGGACCGGTACGCGGGTCATGGTGGCCTACGACCCGGCGGCCCCCGAGCGCACGGCGACGATCGCGGGGCGCGGCAGCTGGTCCCCGGTGGTGCAGTGCGTGGTCCTGGTGACCGGCTGCGGCATGGCCACGGCCGTCTTCACAGCACTGTTCCTGTTCGCGGAGAACTGACCGATCCGATCGGAGGCGAGTGGCGATGACGAGGTACGGCTACCCGGGGGCGTCCGCCCGGCGGGACGAAGGACGCGGAGCGGCGGTGTTCGCACTCATGCGCGCCTGGGCGGCCGGGATCGTCGTCCTGCTCATCACCGAGTATCTGCAGGCCACGGTCGTCTACGACTACGTGGCGACGCCGTCACGGATGGAGACTTTCGGGGGCCGCCTGTTCCTGGTCCATCTGCCGAACGTGGTGTGCATCGCGCTCGCCGCATGGGCCGCGGCCCGGCTCCATCGCGAGCCGTACCGGGAGTCCCGTCCGCAGCATCTGACGGCGGCGATCGCCGTCCCGGTGGCGGCGCAGATGCTGAACATGGCGGTGCAGTGGGGGCACCTCGCCGCCGAGGGCCTACTGATGTCGAACGCGGTGCTGGTGGTGGGGTGCGTCGCGGGATTCTCAGCCGACAGGCTGCAGGAGGACGGCTGAGCGGGACGGGGTGTGCTCAGCGTTGGAAGGGCCCGGTCCGGGTGCGGACCGGGCCCTTCCGTATACAGCCTCCCCCCAGAGGTCTTGACAACCTGATTGGTCTGGACCAGCTTGTACGCCCAGCGGTGGCCACCGTTCCAGCACTCCGAAGCTTCTCCCCCCACACACCGTCAACTCCCCTACCGGAGGCAGCAAGTGGACCGCACCACAGGCGTACGAAGATGGCTCGGCGGGGCCCTGGCGCTGGCCGTCGGCGTCGGGCTCGGGATCGCCGGCGGGGCCGGCACCGCGCAGGCCGCGGACGTGAACGTGGCGAAGAACGCCGGGTTCGAGTCGGGGCTCGCCAACTGGACGTGTTCCGGCGGGTCCGGGGCCATCGTGTCGTCGCCCGTGCACGGCGGGGCCGGCGCGCTCAAGGGCACGCCCGCCGGCCAGGACAACGCGAAGTGTTCGCAGACCGTGGCCGTCAAGCCCAACTCGACGTATCAGCTGAGCGCCTGGGTGCAGGGCTCGTACGTGTACCTCGGGGCGAGCGGGACCGGGACCACTGACGTGTCGACCTGGACGCCCGGGGGTTCCACGTGGTCGCAGCTGAGCACCAGCTTCACGACGGGCGCCAGTACGACCTCGGTGACCGTCTATACACACGGCTGGTACGGCCAGGCCGCCTACTACGCCGACGACATCTCGGTGTTCGGGCCGGACGGGGGCGGCGGCGGTGACCCCGACCCGGTGGTTCCGCCGGCTCCGGCCGGGCTCGCCGTCGGGGCGGTCACCTCGTCGTCCGTGGCGCTGAGCTGGAACGGGGCCTCCGGGGCGACCGGGTACAACGTGTACCGGGACGGCACCAAGGTCCAGTCGGTGACCGGGACCTCGGCCACCGTGACCGGCCTGGCCGCGTCGACCTCGTACCAGTTCCAGGTGACCGCGACCAACGCGGCGGGCGAGTCGCCGAAGTCCGCGGCGGTGACCGGGACGACGTCCAGCACCGGCAACCCGGGCAACCCGGCCGTGCCGAAGCACGCACTGACCGGCTACTGGCAGAACTTCAACAACGGCGCCACCGTGCAGAAGCTGCGCGATGTTCAGTCGCAGTACGACATCATCGCGGTCTCGTTCGCCGACTCGACCGCGACGCCCGGCGAGATCACCTTCAACCTGGACCCGGCCGTCGGCTACGGCTCGGTGGACGAGTTCAAGAGCGACATCAGCGCCAAGAAGAGCGCCGGGAAGTCCGTGATCATCTCGGTCGGCGGCGAGAAGGGCAACGTCACGATCAACAGTGACGCCTCCGCGACCGCCTTCGCCGACAGCGCGTACTCCCTGATGCAGCAGTACGGCTTCACCGGTGTCGACATCGACCTGGAGCACGGCATCAACTCGACGTATCTGTCGAAGGCGCTGCGCCGGCTCTCGCAGAAGGCGGGCTCCTCACTGGTCCTGACGATGGCTCCGCAGACCATCGACATGCAGAGCACCGGCACCGAGTACTTCAAGACCGCGCTCGCGGTGAAGGACATCCTGACGGTCGTCAACATGCAGTACTACAACAGCGGTTCGATGCTCGGCTGCGACCAGAAGGTCTACTCCCAGGGCTCGGTGGACTTCCTCACCGCGCTCGCCTGCATCCAGCTGGAGGGCGGCCTCGACGCGTCGCAGGTCGGCCTCGGGGTCCCGGCGTCCACCCGCGGCGCCGGCAGCGGCTACGTCGATCCGCAGATCGTGAAGAACGCGCTGGACTGTCTGGCTCGCGGGACCAACTGCGGTTCGTTCAAGCCCTCGCGCACGTACCCGAACCTGCGCGGTGCGATGACCTGGTCGACGAACTGGGACGCGACGGCCGGCAACGCCTGGTCCAACGCGGTCGGCCCGCACGTCCACAACCTGCCGTGACCGACCGGCCGCGAGCAACCAGCCGTGACCGACCGGCCTTGATCGACCGGTCCTGATCGACCGGTCCTGACCGACCGGCCCTGACCATCCACGGACAGGCAGCGTCGCCGCCCCCACCGGCGGCGCTGCCGCCGTGCTGCCCGGCAGGTGCTCAGTACGCCGGCGGGCGGTTCGCGAGATAGAACTGAAGGACGGAGCCGAGCTCTCCGAGCCACTGGTGCAGCACGGCCTGGCGGCGGGCGGCGACCCGGCACTCGTAGAGCATGCCGTCGGCATGGGCCACGGCCACCATGAGCACCGTGCCGTGCGGTGCAGGGGCGTGGTGGACGGTCCGGATCACCGACCAGGGGAATTCCATGGTGTGGCCCTGGACCTCCAGGGCCACACCGTTCACGTCGACGATGACGGAGTTGACCCGGTCGTGCACCAGGAACTCCGGCCCGTCGTACGGGGCCTGCGCCGGCCCGCCGTACGGGGGCTGTACCGGTCCGCCGTACGGGGGCTGTACCGGCACAGGTGCCGGAGGACCGAAGCCCGGAGGCGGGGGGCCGAAGCCGGGAGGCGGGGGCGGTGCCGCGCCCTGGCTGTGCTGGTCGGGATGGCCTCCGTATGTCATGTCCACCAGTATGACGGGCCCGTCACCACGGAAGATCGCGCACCTGCTGCACGCAGAGCACGACGAACAGCAGTCCGGCCGCGGCCAGCATCACATTGCTCAGCAGGCCGTTGCGCCACTGGGCCGGCGTACGGGACGAGTTGAGCAGCCACACCAGCGTCAGCGCCAGGAACGGCATGAAGAACGCGCCGATCACGCCGTACACGATGACGAGCCCGAAAGGCTGGTCGAGGAAGAGCAGGGCGATCGGCGGGAAGGTCAGCCAGAGCAGGTACATCCGGAACGCCGGTGACTTCTCGCGGGCGGTCCCGGCCGGGGCGAGGGACGGCCGGTAGTGGCCGACGAAGTCCGCGAACAACAGGCTCACTCCGTGCCAGACGCCGATCAGCGAGGTGAAGGACGTGGCGAAGAAGCCGACCAGGAAGAGCTTGGCGGTGGTGGCGCCGTAGCGGTCCTCCAGGATCGTGCCGAGGTCCAGCAGGCCCTTGTCGCCCTTGGCGAGCGCGATGCCCGAGGAGTGCAGCAGCTCGGCACCGACGAAGAGCATCGCGACGACGAAGATGCCGGTGGTGATGTACGCGACGCGGTTGTCGAGCCGCATGACCTTCATCCAGCCCGCGTCCGTCCAGCCCTTGGCGTTGACCCAGTAGCCGTACGCGGCGAGCGTGATGGTGCCGCCGACGCCGCCGATCAGGCCGAGGGTGTAGACGAGCGAGCCGTCGGGGAGGACGGGCGCGAGGCCGGCGAGGGCGTCGCCGAGATGCGGCGTGACGCGGACCGCCAGATAGACGGTGACCACGAACATCACGCCGACCAGGACCGTCATGACCTTCTCGAAGACGGCGTAGCGGTTGAACCAGACGAAGACGAGACCGACGAGGCCGCAGGCGACGGCCCACCACTTGAGGTCCATGACGTCCGGGAAGAGGGCGTCGAGCGGAAGGGCGCTGGAGGACATGGCGGCGGCGCCGTAGACGAAGCCCCAGACGACGACGTAACCGACGAAGTAGACCGTGGTCCAGGAGCCGAGGCTGCGCCAGCCGTCGAAGAGGGTGCGGCCGGTGGCGAGATGCCAGCGGCCGGCCGCCTCGGCCAGCGAGATCTTGACGAGGCAGCCGATGACGGCCGCCCACAGCAGGGTGTATCCGAACTTGCTGCCCGCGATCAGCGTCGCGACGAGGTCACCGGCGCCGACACCGGTCGCTGCTACGACGATGCCCGGGCCGATGTGCCGCCAGCTCGCCTTGCGGGGCGGGGACATGACTGTCCCTTTTTCTGATCCTGTGTCTTCTTCCGTCGTGTCTGTCATGGTTGTGGCCGCCTTTCCCCTCATCATCGAACTCGTGGCCGAAGTGCGCCCTTGACCAGTGCATGCCACACCCCCACCATGTGCCCGTCACATCCGCACCACAAGCACGCCGTTCACGTCGCACTGAGCCACCCCCACACTCCCTACCCAGGAGACAGCATGCGACTTCGCAAACGCGGCAGCGGCCGCAGGTCCGTCACCCGGTCCGCCGCCCTCGCGACCCTGCTCGCCCTCGCCGTGGCGGTCCCCTTCACCGCGACCGCCTCCCCCGCGCCGGAGCCCACGGCCCCCACGGCCTCCGCCGAGACCGAGGAGCCGACCAGGCAGTACGAGATCCACGGCCCGTCCACCGTCGCCGAACGCAATGCCATCGCCGCGACCGGCGTGTCGATCGACGAGGCCCACGACCACACCGTCGTCGTCAGCGCCAACGCCGCCCAGGCGAAGCGGCTCCGCGCACTCGGCCACGTACTCGAAGCCCTGCCCGCGCCGCCGTCGCGCAGGGCGGCGGGTACGGCCGCCAAGCCGTTCGACTTCCCGTCCGCCGACGCGCGCTACCACAACTACGCCGAGATGAACGCGGAGATCGACCAGCGCATCGCGGCCCACTCGAACATCATGAGCAAACGGGTGATCGGCAAGTCGTACCAGGGCCGGGACATCGTCGCCATCAAGGTCAGCGACAACGTCGCCACGGACGAGAACGAGCCCGAGGTCCTCTTCACCCACCACCAGCACGCCCGCGAGCACCTCACCGTCGAGATGGCTCTCTATCTGCTGCGTGAGCTCGGCGACGACTACGGCACCGACTCCCGGGTCACCAACGCCGTCAACGGCCGCGAGATCTGGATCGTCCCGGACCTCAACCCGGACGGCGGCGAGTACGACATCGCCACCGGCTCCTACCGCAGCTGGCGCAAGAACCGGCAGCCCAACTCCGGTTCTTCGTACGTCGGCACGGACATGAACCGCAACTGGAACTTCAAGTGGGGCTGCTGCGGCGGCTCCTCCGGCTCCCCCGGCTCGGAGACGTACCGTGGCCGGTCCGCCGAGTCCGCCCCCGAGGTGAAGGTGGTCGCCGACTTCGTACGCTCCCGCGTCGTCGGCGGGAAGCAGCAGATCAAGGCCGGCATCGACTTCCACACCTACAGCGAGCTGGTCCTGTGGCCGTACGGCTACACCACGTCCAACACCGCCCCGGGCCTGACCCAGGACGACCGCGACGCCTTCGCCACCGTCGGCCAGAAGATGGCCGCGAGCAACGGCTACACGGCCGAGCAGTCCAGCGACCTCTACATCACGGACGGGTCGATCGACGACTGGCTGTGGGGCAACCAGAAGATCTTCGCGTACACCTTCGAGATGTATCCGAGGGGCTTCGCGGGCGGCGGTTTCTACCCGCCCGACGAGGTGATCGAGCGCGAGACGAGCCGTAACCGTGACGCGGTGCTGCAGCTGCTGGAGAACGCGGATTGCATGTATCGCTCCATCGGCAAGGAGCAGCAGTACTGCACCGGCTGAGCACCGCCTGAGCGCCGGCTCGGGCCGGCATGACCGAGGGGCGTCCGGGACGTGGAGTCCCGGGGGGGGGGGGGGGGGGGGCCCTGCCCTGGGGAGGGTTGTTTGGGAAGAGCGATTTCGGACCCACAAG
>NZ_JBWKDT010000028.1:0-51374 GCF_056435785.1 Streptomyces sp. NPDC043870 | reverse complement strand
AACGCGGATTGAGTGTATCCCCCCATTGAAAAGGAGAAAAGGCAAGGCACAGTGGAGCCACCGCCGGAGCCCCGCCGGGGGCAGGAAGGACCGGGGGGCGTCGGGGATGGGGGGCCCCGGCCCCCCCGTCCGTGGGCGCCCTGCCGTGGAGCGGCTCGTTCAGGAAGATCAGCTCAGGACCGCCAGGGCGTCGATCTCGATCAGCAGGCCCTGGGGGAGGCCCACGTATACCGTCGTACGGGCGGCGGGGGCCTCCGTGAGGCCCTGCTCTTCGAAGTACGCGTTGTAGATCTCGTTCATCTCCGCGAAGTGGTCCGTGTCCGTGAGGTACACACGCAGCATCATCACGTCGTCCCAGCTCGCGCCGCCCTCCGTCAGGACCGCGGCGACATTGGCGAGGGTCTGGAGGGTCTGCTCGCGCAGGGTCGGCCCGGCGACGGTGGGGGCCAGGCCGGTTCCCTCGCGGTCGGCCGGGAGGAAGCCGACCTGACCCGCGACCTGGAGGATGTTGCCCTTGCGGACGCCGTGGGAGAACTTGGCCGGCGGGGCGGTGTGGGTGGGGGGCGTGATCGCGGTCTTCTCGGTCATGCGGTGTCCTTCGGTGGGCCGGTCTCTGACGAATGGGGGGCAGCGCCTGAGTACTCCCGGGTGATGGCGTCGGCGGTACGGCGCACCAGCGGGAGGAGGGTGAGAAGTTCCTCGGCGGTCACGACGACGTTCGGCGCGGAGACCGACATGGCGGCGACGACACGGCCGTCCGCACCGCGGATGGGAGCCCCGATGCAGTTGATGGACTCCTCGTGGCCACCGAGGTCGGTGGCCCAGCCCTGTTCGCGTACGGTCGCCAGCTCCTTGAGGAAGGCGCGGGCGTTCGGGATCGAACGGGACGTGTACATGGGGTAGTCGAGGCGCTCGGCGAGGGCGCGGCGCTCGGCCTCCGGCAGGTCGGCGAGGAGCAGTTTCGCCACGGCCGCGACGGTGAGGGCGACGGGCTTGCCGATGCGGGAGTACATCCGGACCGGGTAGCGGCTCTCGACCTTGTCGATGTAGAGGACCTCGTTCTCCTCGTGGACGGCGAGGTGGACCGTGTGGCCGCACTGCTCGTTGAGGGCGACGAGGTGGGGGTGGGCGATCTCGCGGACGTCGAGGTTCTCGACGGCTTCCTGGGCGAGGGCGAAGAGGCGGGCACCGAGGCGGTAGCGCTGGTCCTGCTGGCGGTAGACGAGACCGTGCTCGTGGAGCGTACGCAGCAGCCGCAGCGCGGTGGACTTGTGGACGCCGAGCCGCTCGGCGACCTGTCCGAGGTCTGCGGGTCCCTGCGCGAGCAGCGGCAGGATGCTGAGCGCGCGGTCGACGGTCTGGCTCATGACGTACGTACCTCCTCCGTGGCCTGCGCGGCTGCGGTCCAGCCGGGGCCGAGGTGAAGTCTCCCCCAGCCCTCGCCGTCGAGGGCGACGAGGCGGTCGGCGTACGGGGTCGGCGGCGGGGTCCCGAGGTCACCGGGGACGGTGAGGGCGGCGGCGGCCATGAGGTGTCCGTGGCGGAGCCGGTCCCGTGTGGGCAGTCCGCGGAGGGTTGCGGAGAGGAACCCGGCGGCGAAGGCGTCTCCGGCGCCGACGGGGGCGACGACGGTGACGCGAGGGGCGGGTACGCGGGTGACGGTGTCCCCCTCCTCGGGGCTCCGCCCCGGACCCGGGTGCGTAGCGCCCTCCGGGCGGGCTCCGCAGCTGACCGGTGCCGTCGGGTCAACCGGTGTGTCCGTCCTCAATCGCGGGACGGGCTCCAGAGTGCGGGAGTACGCCACCGCGCCCCCCGCACCCTGCTTGACGACGAGGACCTCCGGCTCAGGCAGCGCCTCGCGGATCGCCGCGGGGCCGCGCAGGCCCCACGCCTCCTCCGCCTCGTCCTCGCCGACGAAGACGACGTCGGCGCCGCGGGCCAGGTCGAGGAGGACGGCGGGGTCGTCGTGCCGGAGTCCGGGGCGGTGGTTGACGTCGAACGAGACGAGCGGGCGGCCGGGGCGCGGGGCGGTGAGGGTGCGCATCAGGGCGAGGCAGTCGGGCGAGAGGGCCGCGGTGATGCCGGAGAGGTGGAGGACGCGCGCGCCGGCGAGGTCCTCGTGGGGGACGTTGGCCGGGGACATCGCGGACGCCGCCGAACCCGCCCGGTAGTAGAGGACCTCGTGGGCGTCCGTCGCGCGGTCGGTGGCCGTCCGGAAGTAGATGCCGGTGGGGCGCGTGGCGTCCCGGCGGACCGCGGTGGTGTCGACGCCGTACGCCGCGACCGCGGCGATCAGGTGGTCGCCGAAGCCGTCCGCCCCGACCCGGCTGACCCACTTCACCGCGTGCCCGGCCGCCGCGAGCGCGCACGCCACGTTCGACTCCGCGCCGCCGATGGTGCGGGCGAAGGACGGCACGTCGGCGAGGCGGCCCGGCCGCGACGGCAGGAACGTGACCATGGACTCGCCGAGGCAGACGACGTCCACGACGTCACCGTCGACGGCTGCGGCTCCGGTCACCCTGGCACTCCTCGCTGGTCCTGTGGGTCCATTGACCCGGCGTCCGCTCGGATGTTAGACAGCGTCAAGCGATATACGCAACGGATGTTGCATTCTTTGCAACACGCTCCTGAAGGAGGCTCACATGCCCGCCGACAGCGCCGCCCAGCGATTCGCCCAGCTGGACCGCGAGCCCGTCGACCACCGCTTCAAGGCGCTGCCGCCCGACGCGGAGGGCCTCACCGTCGGCGAGCTGGCCGCCCAGCGCCGCAACCTCTTCACCGGTGGCTTCACCACCCCCGTCCTCGCGCTGTCCGCGGAGTCCCTGGAGCACAACCTCGCCCTTCTGGAGACCTACGCCGAGCGCCACGGCCTCGCGTTCGCCCCGCACGGCAAGACCTCCATGTCGCCTCAGCTCTTCGCCCGCCAGCTGGAGCGCGGCGCGTGGGGCATCACCGCCGCCGTCCCGCACCAGGTCCGCGTCTACCGCGCCTTCGGCATCCGGCGCGTCTTCCTCGCGAACGAGCTGGTCGACCCCGTGGCGCTCCGCTGGCTCGCCACCGAGCTGGACGGCGACCCCGACTTCCGCTTCGTCTGCTACGCCGACTCCGTCCGCGGTGTCGAGCTGATGGACGAAGCCCTGCGCGACAGCGGCGCCGTCCGCCCGCTGGACGTCGTCGTCGAGCTCGGCGCGGGCGAGACCGCCCGTACCGGCGCCCGCTCCGACGCGGACTGCGCCGCCGTCGCCGACGCGGTCGCCGCCACGAGCACCCTGCGCCTGGTGGGCGTCGCCGGATACGAGGGCGAGGTCCCGGACGCGACGTCCGAGCGGGTACGGGACTGGCTCCGCCGCCTCACCGCTCTCGCCGCGGCCTTCGACAAGGACGGACGCTTCGCCGATGCGCCCGAGATCGTCGTCAGCGCGGGCGGCAGCGCCTGGTTCGACGCGGTCGCCGAGGTGTTCGCGGAGCTCCCCGAACTGTCCCGCCCCGTGCTGAAGCTCCTGCGCTCCGGCGCGTACGTCTCCCACGACGACGGTCACTACAAGCACCTCACCCCCTTCAACCGGGTTCCGCAGGAGGGCGCGCTGGAGCCGGCGTTCCGGCTCTGGGCCCAGGTCGTCTCCCGGCCCACCCCTCAGCAGGCCTTCACCAACGCGGGCAAGCGCGACGCCGCGTACGACCTCGACCTCCCCGAGGCCAAGGTCGTCCGGGGCGCCCGCGACGGCGAGATCCGCCCGGCCACCGGCATCTCGGTCACCGGCCTGTCCGACCAGCACGGCTGGGTCCGCACGGAGGAGGGCGCGGACCTGGAGGTCGGCGACTGGCTCGGCATGGGCCTGTCCCACCCGTGCACGTCGTTCGACAAGTGGCAGCTGATCCCCCTGGTGGAGGCGGACGGCACGGTCGTCGACTACATCCGCACGTTCTTCTGAGCGCCTCCGAGCAAGCGCCTCCGAACACCGGAGCAGGAGCCCGCACATGGACCTCGTCATCCGCGACGTACGCGTCATCGACGGCACCGGCGGTGCCTCCTACCGCGCCGACGTCGCCCTCCAGGACGGCCGGATCAGCGAGATACGCCGCGAGGGCGAAGGGCCGCGCCCCACCGCCCGCCGCACCCTCGACGCGCGCGGCCTCGCCCTCTCCCCCGGCTTCATCGACATGCACGCGCACAGCGACCTCGCGCTGCTCCGCGACCCCGACCACAGCGCCAAGGCCGCCCAGGGCGTGACCCTCGAAGTCCTCGGCCAGGACGGCCTGTCGTACGCGCCGGTCGACGACCGCACCCTCGCCGAGGTCCGCAGGTCCATCACCGGCTGGAACGGCGGTGCGCCCGAGGACACCTCCATCGACTTCGACTGGCGCACGGTCGGCGGGTACCTCGACCGCCTGGACCGCAACTTCGACGGCCGGGGCATCGCCGTCAACGCCGCGTACCTCGTCCCCCAGGGCACGGTCCGTATGTACGCCGTCGGCTGGGACGACCGCCCGGCCACCGACGCCGAACTCCGGCGCATGAAGCAGCTCGTCGCCGAGGGCCTGGAGCAGGGCGCCGTCGGCATGTCCTCCGGACTCACCTACACGCCCGGAATGTACGCGCAGGACGCCGAACTCACCGAGCTGTGCCGGGTCGTGGCGGCCTACGACGGCTACTACTGCCCGCACCACCGCTCGTACGGCGCCGGCGCCCTGGAGGCGTACGAGGAGATGGCCGCCCTCACCCGCGACGCCGGCTGCGCGCTCCATCTCGCCCACGCCACCCTGAACTTCGGTGTGAACAAGGGCCGCGCCCCGGAGCTGCTGGCCCTGCTCGACGAGGCGCTCGACGCGGGCTCCGACATCTCGCTCGACACGTACCCCTACACCCCGGGCTGCACCACGCTCGTCGCGACGCTGCCGAGCTGGGCGAGCGAGGGCGGCCCCGAGGCGACTCTGTCGCGCCTGCGGGACGACGCGACCGCCGAGCGGATCCGCCACCATCTGGAGGTCATCGGCTCGGACGGCTGCCACGGCGTGCCCATCGAGTGGGACACGGTCGAGATCTCGGGCGTGAGCGACCCCGGGCTGGCGTCGTTCGTGGGCAGGACGATCCAGCAGTCGGCCGGGACGCGCGGCGAGGAGCCGTGGGCCACCGCCCGCCGCCTGCTCGTCGCCGACCGGCTCGGCTCGACGATCCTCCAGCACGTCGGCCACGAGGAGAACGTCCGGGCGATCATGCGCCACCGTGTGCACACCGGAGGCTCGGACGGGATCCTCCAGGGCTCCAAGCCGCATCCGCGGGCGTACGGCACCTTCCCTCAGTACCTCGGCCGCTACGCCCGTGACCTGGGTGTTCTCTCCCTGGAGGAGACGGTCGCCCACCTCACCTCGCGCCCGGCGGCCCGGCTGCGCCTTCCCGACCGGGGCCTGGTCCGCGAGGGCTACCGCGCGGACCTGGTCCTCTTCGACCCGGACACGGTCGCGGCCGGCTCGACGTTCGACGCCCCGCGCACCCTCCCGGCCGGCATTCCGCATGTCCTGATCGACGGCCGTTTCGTCATCGAGGACGGGAAGCGTACGGACGTACTGGCCGGGAAGGCGATCCGCAGGACGCCGTGAGCGGTCAGGGCTTGGGCAGCGTGCAGCCCGGACGGCCCAGGTCGATCTTGTTGCCAGCGCCGATGCACGGGACGACGATGTACGTCTGCTGGCCGTAGTTGATGCCCTCGCGGACGGTCACGTTGCCGTTCTCGTCGACCTCGCAGGGATTGTTGTCCGTGCAGCGGCCGCCGTCCTCGTTCCCGGTGTTGTTGACGGCGACGACCTTGCCGGTGGCGTCGTCGATCACGGGCGAGCCGGAGGTACCGCCGATGGTGTTGCAGGACGAGGTGTAGCGGACCGAGTCCTTCCAGGTCCACGAGCCTTCCTTCAGGCGGTAAGCGAACCCGTCGATGTCGCAGCTGTAGATCCGCTTCCAGTAGCCGGAGACCACCTTGATGGCCTTGCCCGCGACCGGGTGCGCCGCGTCCAGCTCCAGCGCCTTGATGCGGTACCGGCTCTCGATCTGTGCGTAGGTGGTGGTGAGTTCGTAGAGCGAGACGTCGGTGTCGGTCATCGTCCCGTACGCGATCTTGCTCGCCCGGAGCGTGCCGACTCTGTTCCCGGCGGAGTTGAGGAGTCCGAAGGAGCGCGACGAGGGACGGTCGACGATGACCTGTCCGGGCGCGGGGAAGCCGGTCTCCAGGCAGTGGCCGTTGGAGAGTACGAGGGCGGGGTCGTCCGGCTGCGAGTCGGGCGTACGGACGACGGAGCCGGAACAGTTGCTGAGCGCGACGGTCCCGGCGAAGTCGACGGCCTTGGCCTGGGTCCCGGTGCCGACGGCCTTGGCCTGGGTCCCGGTGTCGGCGGGTGGCGTCGAGGCGATCGCGGGTGCGGCGCCCGCTCCTAAGAGCCCGAGGGCGAGGAGCGCGGCGGCGAGAGGCTTGTTCATGTGGGGGGTCCCCTCTTGCGACGTGAGTGACCGGAGTGAATCCGGACTTGTCATGCGCATTGTCGAGGGGACCACTCGCACCATCAAGGCATCCTTTTCGGCCACGTACGGGGCCGTCGCCGGCAGCGGTGAGTTCGGCCGCTTCCTGAGCCGTCGTCGGCGGCGGCGAGCCGAGCCACTTGCGCGAGCCCGCCTGACCCGCGGTACGTCAGGCGTTCACCGCGCGACGGTCCTCCAGGGTGTCCGTCGCCGAACCCGTGCGCTGCGTCCGCTGCCACCGCAGGCGGTTGCCCATCAGGGCCGTGACCACCGACTGGACGACGACCAGGTACATCAGCTGCCGGTAGACGAAGATCTGGAGCGGCAGCGTCCACAGGGGCTCGAACTTCTCCCGGTCCAGGCGCAGCGCGTACACCGCGCTGACGACCTGGACCGCGGTGAAGGCCAGCCAGACCGCCGCCGCCTGACCCGCGCCCTGGAACAGCAGTCCGTACAGGGCGAAGACATCGACGAGCGGGGCGAGCAGCGGCAGTAGCGTCTGGAACAGCAGCAGATAGGTCAGGCCACGGCGGCCGAGCTTGCCCCCGGCACCCCGCTCCAGCAGTGCGCCGCGGTGCTTCCACATGGCCTGCAGCGTGCCGTAGCACCAGCGGTAGCGCTGCTTCCACAACTGCCGCACCGTCGAGGGGGCCTCGGTCCAGGCGATGGCCGACTCCTCGTAGACCACGCGCCAGCCGGCCCGGCACAGAGCCATGGTGAGGTCGGTGTCCTCGGCCAGGGTGTCCTCGCTGACGCCGCCCACCCCCAGGACCGCGTCACGGCGGAACGCCCCGATCGCGCCCGGAACGGTCGGCATGCACTCCATGACGTCGAACATGCGGCGGTCGAGGTTGAAGCCGATGACGTACTCGAGGTGCTGCCAGCGGCCGAGGACGCCCTGCCGGTTGCCGACCTTGGTGTTGCCGCTGATCGCGCCGACGCGCGGGTCGGCAAGCGGCTGGATCAGGTTGAAGACCGCGTCGGGCTCGAAGACCGTGTCACCGTCGATCATGACGACGATGTCGAAGTGGGCCCAGGCGAGCCCGGTGTTGAGGGCCGCGGCCTTCCCGGCGTTGGTCTGGCGGATCACCATGACCCGGCGGTCGTCGATCGCCTCGGCGATCTCGAAGGTCCGGTCGGTGGAACCGTCGTCGACGACGATGATCTGGACGGCCTGGTGGCTGGAGGCGAGCAGCGAACGCACGGTCGCCTCGATACCCGCTTCCTCGTTGTACGCGGGGACGATCACCGAGACCGGGTCGGTGAGCGGCGGGAAGCGCGGGCCGCCGCGACGCCGGGAGCGCTTGCCCCGTACGCGCTTCACATGCACACGGGCGACGGTGAAGAGCATCACCAGCCGGGCCGCGGTGATCACACCGGCCGCGAGCAGGAACCAGGTCATGCCGTCGGCGAAGGCCCGGGACGCCTGCTGGGCGCGGACGACGGCGACCCCCTTCCACTCCGCGGCGCCGGAGACGGCGTAGGTGGTGCCCCGCAGCCCGAGACCGGCACCGACGGTCGTGTACGTGACCCGGTCGCCGCGGGTGGCGGTCAGCAGCCGCTCGGTCTCGGCGATGGCGCCGGCCGAGCCGGTGAGCTGTCGGACGGCGCCCTGTGCGGCGTCCCGGCGGGACGGGTCGGCGGCCACGAGGACATAGCCGTCGGCGATGGCGCGCCGGGCCGCCTCGCCCATGTCGCCGCAGAGGGTGGCGACGTCCGCGGTGTGCGGGAGGCGCAGCAGATGGGTGCCGATGCCCGCGGTGCCGGCCAGGACGTTCTGGGTGAGGGCGAGCTCAAGACGGAAGCGGGGCTCGGAGACGCCGGCGAGGTTGGCGTCAGTGTAGGTGTGCGAGCCGATCTCGTGGCCCTCGTCCTTGATCCGGCGTACCAGATCGGGGTGGGCGGCGGCCTGGGTACCGGTGAGGAAGAAGGTGGCCTTGGCGTCGTGGCGCTTCAGCAGGTCGAGCAGGCGCGGGGTCCAGGCCGGGTCGGGGCCGCCGTCGTAGGTGAGGGCGACGCTGCCGGAAGGCATCCGGGCCCCGGCGGCTTCGCCGGTCTCCGGGGCCTGCCGCAGGACGGGCCCGTCGGCGAACTCGGACGCCGTGGTGGCCGGGCACCGGCCGGCGGGCGCGGCGGTCGGGGCTATCTCGTGCCGCCCGTAGCCGCTGAAGATCAGTGCGGTGGCGGCGACGGCCATGGTGAGAATCAGCAGCACCCAGTGAGCGCGGGGGTCCCTGCGCAGGGCGTGCCGGGTCACTTCGGCCCCTTGCCGTCCGCGGCGGGGCTGCGCCGGGGCGCGTTGCCGGAGTTCCCGGGAGGGGCACTCGCCGCAGGACTGGCCGTCGGGGGCGCCTTGGTGGTCGTGGCCGTGCCTGTCCCGTCGGTACCGGGGCTCGCCGATGCGTCGGAGCCCCCGGTGGCGGAGGCCGGAGGAGAGGCCGCGTCCGAGACCGCCTCCGCGTCGGCTTTGCCGTCTGCGGCTTCCCGGGACTCGTCGGTGGACGGGGCCGACTCGTCGACCGCGGGGGGCGGGTCCTGCCGGCTCTGGCTCCAGGGCAGCGGCCCGCCGGCCGGCCCGGCGCCGAAGAACCCGGCCAGAACAATGACGACGAAGCAGACACACGCGGCACCGACGACGACGGATGCATACCTGACGAGGCGGCCCCTGCGCCCCGAGGTATCGACGAATACCGCGTTCTCCTGTCGAGTCATAGCCGCGGATTGTACGGACTGAAGGACTCCACTTCGAAGCCAGGTACCAAACCCGACATTCTGTCCGCTATGCGCGGGGCTACCTTGATCGGCAGACCGCGGATGCGCCCTATCGCGCCGCCCGCGCGGCGTTCGATGCTCCGGTGGCGCCGGCTGGTGCGGTCGACTGCCCATGGCTCCCGGGGTACGGGCCCGGCGCAGACACGGGACGCGGAAGCGGAGGCAGCCGGCGCAGGGCCGCGACGGCGACGGCGGCCGCGACGGCGGCGAGCACGAAGCCGTACGGCGGGGTGTGGCCCGAGGGCGCGGTCTCGTACACCAGGCTCACGGAGAGAACCATCAGCACTCGGACGATCAGGCCGTCCCATGCGGCGGTCGCGGCGACCACCGCCATCCCCCACAGCAGGTACCACGGCTGCACCATCGGCGAGAGCGCGACCAGTGCCAGCAGGGACAGTCCCAGGCCGTGGACGGCGTGGAGGGCCGGACGGCCGCGCCACGCGAACAGCGTCCGGAAGGCGAGGAAGGCGATCACCGCGAGCGCGGCGGCGAGACCGAGGCTCTGCACGGCCCCTTTCACGGTGGCCAGGTCCGCGCCCGCCACCGCATGCGCCAGCGCCCCGGCGGCCTGACCGAGGTCGCTGGAGGCCGACAGCGGCGTGTGTATGGTCCCGGCGACGCTCTGCGTCCGCAGCCAGCCGAAGCCGGTGCCGCTGAGGAGAGTGGCGCCGGCGGCGACCGCGGCGGCCACCAGGCCGGGACCGAGGAATCCCTTCAGTACGCGCCGGACGAGCGAGCCACCGCCCTGACGTACGACGATCACGCCGATGAAGAGCAGGGCGACGGCAGCCGGGGACTTGATCATCATGGCGAGGGCGACGACCCCGCTGCCCAGCAGAGGGCGCCCGCGCAGCGCGAGGACGACGCCGGTCAGCATGAGGCCGATCATCAGCCCGTCGTTGTGCGTCCCGCCGACGACGTGCAACAGCAGGAGAGGGTTGAGCGCGGCCAGCCACAGCGCGCGGCGCTCGTCCGCCCCGCACTCCACGGCGAGTCGGCGTACGGCCCAGACGATCAGCACGAGCGCGGCCACGGCGATCAGCCGCATCCCGAGCACGGCGGGCACGAGCGTCCCGCCCGTGACCCACACCACCGCCTTCGCCAGGACGAGGAAGACCGGCCCGTACGGCGCCGGGGTGTCCGTCCAGTGACCGCCCACACTGGCCGCGGCGTCGGCGCCGCGCGAGTCCGGAGCGAGGACCGACGGCCCGTGCGTGTAGACGTCATGGCCGTCGAGGACCATCGCGCCCTGGGCGATGTAGCTGTAGACGTCCGCGCTGTGGAGCGGCGGCGCGAGCACGAGGGGCGCGGCCCACCAGCCGAGCGTGACGAGGGTGTCCCGTACCGCGGGGCCGTCCTGCTCCGCGAGCAGCCGCCCGTACGCCCACCAGGCCAGGACCAGCAGCGTCAGCCCGGCGTACGCGAGCACCGCCGCCGCGATGGTCACCCCGGACCCGTGCGGAACCCACAGCCCCCACGGGTCGCGAACCGGCAGGGCCCCGGCGACCGTACCTCCGGCCGCGATCGCCAGTGCTCCGATCGCCCCCAGCCGGCGCGCACCGGTCGCACTCCGCATCCACATGAGCAGCAGGTCCATCCCCACCAGGTTCGCCGGTGTACCGGTCGCAAGGATTGCCGACTTTACAGCGCCCGCCTACGCACACTCAGTGGGCTAGGAGCATGTACGTGTTCTCCAGCTCGTCCTGCACCACGTGGGCCTCTCCCTCGACCGTCCGCACGATCACGTCGACCTCCGGGATGTGGACCCGGTACTGCCACCCCTGCGGGAGCCGCAGTCGCTCGCCGAGCGTGGCCAGGGAGTCCATCGTCTGGCTGTCGTCCACGGTGTGGGAATACGCCTGCAGCACGTACGCCCGGTCGCCCGGGGCGATCAGCGCGTGCATCGGTTTACCGGCGGACAGGACGTACTCGGTGTCCCGCTGCACCGTGGAATCGACGTAGTACTTCTTCGCCGTCGCGCCGGTGACGTCGATCTCCGGAGGAATGCGGAGCTCGGCCGCCCAGCGGGCCTCCAGGCCGTCGAACATCGCGGTGTCCCCCCACGCGTACGTCGTGACCTCGTCGATCGTCCAGAAGCGGGGGCCGTTCAGGAACACGATCGGCACCTGGAACTGCTCCGCCAGCGCACGGGAATCGAGCGCGTTCCACTTCTCGGGCGGACAGTCGTTCAGACCGAAGGTGTTGTAGACGGCCGCCTTGAGTCCACCGTCCTCGTCCGGCGAGATGAGAATGACCTCGCCGTAGCGGGCGTCCCGCAGACCGCTCAGGTGCCGGGACGGTTTCGTCGTGTGGGACATGGTTCCTCCGGGTGGTGAGGCGCGGCGTCCGCACCATCAAGCGCAGCACACCCCTGGCGAAGTCGCACGCCGTCGCCGATCTCGAACCACACCGTCTTGCCGATGCCGCACGCCCGCGGATACGCACCCCACGCGTCGGCGAGCGCGGCCACGAGCGTGAGCCCACGCCCCGACTCGTCGTCGGGCGCGGCCACACGCGGGCACGGGAGTACGTCGCTCGCGTCGGACACCTCGACCCTCAGCATCGCCCCGTCTCCGCCCAGCACACACCGCGTCCACACCTCACGGCCCGGCGAGACCCGGCCGTGCCGGCACGCGTTCGTCACCAGCTCACTGAGCAGCAGTACGGCCATCTCGGTCATGTCGTCCGGGATCTTCCAGTCCCTCGCCTGCTCGGCCAGAAGCGCACGGGCGCGGCCCGCACTGCGTGGGCTGCGGGGCAGCCGCCACTCGATGTGCTGATTCATGGCTCATACGGTGCTGGCGCAGGCATAGCCTCGTGGAGTAACTGCGTGGGTACGAACCGTGGTTGTACCCAGTACGTCCCGGGGAGGCGGGCCCTTGAGCGAGGCATGGCGCTACTGCGGCAACCAGATCAAGCTGTGGCGGACGGAGGCCGGGATCACCCGGGAGCAGCTCGGCAAGGAAGCGAACTACGAGTACGAGTCGGTCAAGTCGATGGAGCAGGGGCGGCGCAGACCGACGGTACGGCTGCTCCAGATCGCGGACCAGATGTGCGGGGCGCAGGGGAAGCTGCTGGCGGCTCAGGAGTTCTTGAAGCCGGAGCCGTTTCCGGAGAGGGCGAAGGAGTTCATGGCGATCGAGGCGGAGGCGATCGCGCTGCACTGGTACGAGCCGCTCCTGATTCCGGGGTTGCTCCAGACCGAGGCGTACGCGCGGGCGCTGATCAGCGAGAGTTGTCCGCCGCTGGACGACGAGACGGTGGAGGAGCGGGTGAGGGGACGAATGCAGCGACAGGAGGCGCTGACCCGCAAGACCCGCACGATGTTCAACTTCGCGCTGTACGAGGCGTCTCTGCGGACGATGACCGGGGGCGACGAGGCGATGAAGCGTCAGCTGCAACGCCTCCTGGAGGCCACCGAGTTGCGGAACGTGTCCATCCAGGTGCTGCCCATGGGGCGGTGCAGCGGCCTCGCGCTCGCAGGTCCGATGGTCCTATTGGAGACTCCGGACCACGAGCACTATGCGTTCGCAGAAGGGCAGACGACCAGCGCGCTCTACACCGAGCCCGCCAAGGTCAGTGAACTGGCCCAGCGCCATGACATGATCCGAAGGCATGCCCTCTGCGTCGAGGACTCAGCCGAGTTCTTCAGAAAGGTGGCCGAAGAGCTATGAGCGACCGACTCACGTGGTTCAAGTCGAGCTACAGCGACGACCAGGGCAGCGCCTGCATCGAAGTCGCCCTCGACTGGCACAAGTCCACCCACAGTGACAGCGGGGGCGGCGCCTGCGTCGAGGTTGCCACCTGCCCCCACACCGTCCACGTCCGCGACTCCAAGCTCGGCGCCGCCGACACCAGCCCCCGCTTCGCCGTCGCCGCCCCCGCCTGGACCGCCTTCGTGACCGAGATCCGGGATTCGGGATCCGGGCGCCTTATATAAGGAATGGGCAGTCGACGGCAGCTGGTACACCTGCGCCGCCACTGACTGTCGAGGGGCTGGAGCGGTCGAGAAGCTGGCGGTGGGCCGAGGGTCTGCACCATGAACTTCACGGTGGACAGCAGCTCTCCGGTACGCGGGTGGCAGGCGGTGAGGTCCATGGCGGAGAACGCGCCGTCGTGGATGCGCAGGGCGAGGCGGCCTCGATCCCGGCCTCGGCGAGGACGAGCTTCTGACGGTCGGTCGACTGCTGGTCGGTCGACACCTGCTTGTAGACCAGGTTGGTCATTATTGGGTGAAGCGGCCGGACGGCGCCGACTACGACTCTCCGCGCATGGCCAGCGCGGTTCGCGCCAGCCCGCGCAGCCAGGCGTGGGCGTGGTCGGTGTCGTAGCGTTGATGCCACGACAGGTATATCGGTGCCGACGGCAGTTCGAGCGGGAGGGGGAGCACGACCAGGCCGAGGTCGGCGACCGCTGACCGCGTGGTGGCTTCGGGGACGCTGATCAGGAGATCGGAGCCGCGCGCGAACTCCAGCGCGGCCGCTTCCGTGGGCGCGGTCGCCACCACGCGGCGGCTGAGGCCGAGCCGCGCGAGGGCGTCGTCGACGGCATTGCTGAGGTTTCCACGTCGCGAGACGGTGACGTGCTCAGCGGCGGCGTACCGCTTTGCGGTGACGGTCCTGACGCGGGTGAGGGGATGCCCCTGCCTCACGACGATGACGAGGCGGGTCTCGCCCACGTTCTCGGCACGGATGTCCGGTGCGCTCGGGCGGTTGGCGTTCGCCTCCAGGTCGACCTCGCCGCGCCGCAACTCGGGGGTGTCGATGCTCGATTCCGCGACGAAGCGCAATCGCACGCCCGGCGCCTGTCCGCGCACGGCCGCGAGCAGTGCGGGGCCGCTCAAGGCGACCAGGGAATCGTGCCAGCGGAGTGTGAAAGTGCGCTCCAACGTTGCCAGATCGAGTTCACGGCTCGGTGCCAGCACCCCCTGGACCTGGTGCAGCAGCTCGTGCACCTGTTCCCGGACGGCGATCGCATACGGCGTCGGGGTCATCGTGCGGCCGGTGCGCACCAGGATCTGATCCCCGGTCGTGCGCCGGATCCGGCCCAGACTCCGGCTCATCGCGGGGGCGGTGACGTGCAGGCGCGCGGCCGCCCCGGCCACACTTCCCTCCTCCAGCAGCGCGTCGAGCGCAGCGAGCAGGTTCAAATCCAATTGCATGTGAGTAATCCTAGCCGTGCTTAACATGCATTTGAAGTTAATCAAAGGCCTCTATACCTTCGAGACGAGAGCGCAAGACGGAACGCACAGCTCGGCCCGACCGGCCTCATCACCCCCTCCTCACATGGGAGTACCACCATGTCCGAAACGCTTCAGACCACTGACGTCGCCGCCTCCGACGCCGACCTGCTCGGCCAGACCGCGATCGCCGTGCGCGCGGCCGGTTCGGCGCTGCGCGAGCGCTTCGGCGAGGTGGTCCGCTACCAGACCCGCGAAGAGCTGATGCGCGCGCTCGCCGCCAACGACGACACGGCCCTCGACATCCTGCGCCCCCGCCTCACGCGCCTGCGCCCCGACGCCGGCTGGGTGGAGGACGAACTGGACGGCGGGGCGCTGCCGCCCGGCGAATGGTGGGTCGTGGATCCGGCCGAAGGCAACGTCAACCACCTGCACGCCCTGCCGGATTGGGCGGTGACCGCCACCCTCGTGCGTGAGAACCAGCCGGTGCTCACCGCGGTCCACCTGCCGTTGACCGGCGAGACCTACACCGCGCTCACCGGCGCGGGCGCCCACCTCGACGGCCGGTCGCTGCACGTCTCCCAGACCGCGGACCTCGGCCTGAGCATCGTGGCCACCAGCCAGGCCCGGCCGGACGAGGACGAGAAGGTCGTGAAGCGCGTCGGCTCCTCGATCACCGCGATGCTTTTCGACGCGCTCGTCGTCCGCACCGCCGTGCCCGCGACCCTGCACCTGCTGAACATGGCCGCCGGCCGGATCGACGCCTTCTGGCAGTTCGCCGGCGCCCGCGCGGACCTGCTGCCCGGGGCGCTGCTCGTCACCGAGGCCGGGGGACAGATCTCCGACGCCGAGGGCCGCCCCTGGACCCCGCAGAGCGAGAGCTTCCTGGCCGCCGCGCCCGGCGTCCACGCCGAGGCCGTCGCCACGCTCTCACGCTGACCGCGCACCACAACCTGCACGCACGGAAGGACCAGATCATCATGACCACGATCGCAGTTCTCGGAAACGGCCGCGTCGGCGGCAACCTGGCCACAGCACTCATCCGGGCAGGGCATGAGGTGACCGTGGCGGACCGCGCGCCGGGCGCCGCCGCCGACGCTGCCCGGACAGCCCAGATCGTCATCAACGCCACCCCGGGCGCCGGCTCGCTGGACCGGCTCGTCGCCCTGCGCGAGGAACTGCGCGACAAGATCCTCGTCGACGTCTCCAACGCCACCGTCGACGGACCGGACGGACTGCCCGCCGACCTGATCTACCCCGGCTCAAGCCTCGCCGAGCAGCTCCAGGAAGCGCTCCCCGAAACGCGCGTCGTCAAGACACTCAACACCATGCTCTTCCCGGTGATGACCGCGCCGGCCACGCTCACCCAGGCGCCCGAAGCCTTCCTCTCCGGCGAGGACCCGCAGGCCAAGCAGACCGTCCGTGAACTGCTCATCAACCTCGGCTGGCGCAAGGAGTGGATCACTGATCTCGGCGGGATCCAGACCGCCCGCGCCACGGAGGCCTCGATACTGTTCGTACCGCACGTGATTCGGTCCAGCGGATTCGCGCCCTTCGCGATCTCGATCGCCCGCTGATCCGCACACAGTGCACCGCCCCCGGCGGGCCCACATCCAGAACGGCCACCCGTCGTGAGCCCAGCAAGATCCACCGGACAGGCCCTAGGGGCGGCGGGCGATCCAGGTGGTGCGTGTCGTGCGGACGCTCAGGTCACCGCGGCGCACGATGCCGAGCGGGTGGGTCTCCTCCAAGAGGGCGTCGAGGGCGGCCAGGTCATCCGCTTCCAGCGCGTCGTCGGCGTGGGAGCGCAGCTTGGTCAGACAGACCTGCGCGTAGCGGCCCAACGCCGGACCGGCCTGGGAGGCGGTGAGGCGGATCTCGAAGGGGCGGCGCGCGTCCACGGTGAAGCCGGCGTCCATGAGCGTCCGGTCCCATTCGTGTGGCGGCTCGGTGTTCATCACGGTGTGCAGCCGTGCCTCCAGCCCAGGGCGGCCGACGCCGGCGTCCTCGGGCAGGAAGCGCGGGAAGAAGTCCATCTCGCTGACCGCGAGCAGACCGCCCGGCCGCAGCTGCCCGTACGCCTGAGCCAGCGTCCGGGCCGGATCGCTCAGGTGGTGCAGAAAGGCAGCCGCCCACATCAGGTCGTACGGCTCCCCTTTGCCGGACAGGGGCCATGGCGCGTCCAGGTTCGCCTCCAGCGTGCGGATACATCCTGCGACGCCGTGCGTGGCTGCCTGCTTCCGCAGCCGGTGCAGCATCTGGGGCGAGATGTCCGCTGCCGTCACCGACGCGGCGGGGAACCGGTCGGCGAGCGTGAGACTGCCGGTGCCGGGACCACTGCCCACGTCCATGATCCGCGCCGGGACGGAGTCGGCGAGATTCGCGATCCAGTCGGTCAGCTCCGTGAGGTACGGCTTGAGGACCTCGGCGTCCAGCTCCAGCAGCTCCGCCATCGCGACGTCGAAGCCGCTCGCACGCTCGTGCCCGATATGACCGTGAGTGGTGTGGTGGGTACGCATGCGCCGACGCTATGACCATCACTGCCGACACGTCATACGCTCTTGCCGGTGAAGCAAGAATCGACTCTCGACGCCATCGTCAGGATGCGGATCCGGTCCCTGCGCAAAGCACGGGGCTGGTCACTGGACAACCTCGCCGAACGCGCCGACATCAGCCCGTCCCAGCTCAGCCGGATCGAGACCGGGCACCGCCGCATCAGCCTTGACCAGCTCACCGCCATCGCGAGCGCCCTCGGCAAGTCCCTCGACCAGCTCGTCGAATCCCCCGACGACTCCGACGTCGTCATCCGTCCCGACCGCGACGAGGGCCGGGGCCTGACCACCTGGCTCCTCAGCGGCGACAACGGCCCCCAAGGCCTGACCGTCGCCAAGATGCGCATCACCGACCCGGCGGGCGCCGTCGCGCCGGACGACCTCGGAGTCCACCCGGGCCGGGACTGGTTCACCGTGCTGTCCGGCACGGTCGTCCTCTACCTCGGCGAACGCGTCATTCGCGTCGAGGCCGGACAGGCCGCCTCCTTCTCCACCATGACCCCCCACACCCTGCGCGCCGACCGCGGGCCCGCCGAGGTCCTGTGCATCCTCGACCACAACGGCGAACGCAACCACCTCCACGCGAGCCCGTGACCATCGCGATCGCCAACGCCCGGGACGCCTCACCTCCAGCCGCTTCAGCGTCGGCGCCTTCGAGGTCAGCCCGTACCGGGCCAGCCCGGTCATCCGCGCGGCCGGGACCCGACCGACGTCGACCACGCCGGCGCCCAGGCCCCGCACCTCGCGGGCCCGGTCCAGGGCCAGTTCCATGGCCACTCCCGCTACGTCTGACTTCCGTTCCGATACTCCCCGGGGGCCTGCGCGTACCGTTGCCGAGCTGGAGCGGGATCCGGGCGTGGACAGCCTGTCTCTGCTCGAACTGGTGGCGACCCTCCAAACCCGACACGCGATCTCTGTGCCGGATGAAGTCACCGCGCGTATCCGAAGGGTCGCAGACTTGCAGGATGCGGTGGCCCCTCTTGTGGCAGCCGCGTCCTCGTCCGAGCCGACCCAAGGACTCCCTCGTGAGCGAACGCGTCATCAACCCCCGCAGCCGCGGATTCCTCTTCCTCGACTCCCACCCGGCCGGCTGCGAACGGCTCGTCGAAGACATGTGGCAGGCCGTACCGGCCCCGTCGTCCGTACCGGACGGGGACGGGCCTGTGGCGCTCGTCATCGGCTCCTCCGCCGGGTACGGACTCGCCGCGACGATCGCCGGGCTCGCCCGCGCGGGGATCCGCGGCATCGGGGTGTGCTTCGAGAAGGCGCCCACCGAGCGGCGCACCGCCACGGCCGGCTGGTACCGGACCGCCGCCACCGCCGAACTCGCCCGCGCCCACGGCCGGGACATGGTCTTCCTCAATGGCGACGCCTTCAGCAATGCCATGAAGGACCAGGTCGCCGACCTCCTCACCGAGCGGTTCGGCGGCCGACTGGACTACCTGGTCTATTCCGTCGCCGCCCCGCGCCGTACCGACCCGGACACCGGCACCACGTACGCCTCCGTGCTCAAGCCGATCGGCCGGCCCTACCGCACCAAGACCCTGGTCTTCGACGACCAGGGCGCCCCCGAGGTCAAGGAAATCGAGACCGCGCCGGCCGAGGGCGACGACATCGACCAGACCGTCGCGGTGATGGGCGGGACGGACTGGGAACGCTGGATCGACCACCTCGCCGGCCGGGACCTGCTCGCCGAAGGCTTCACCACCGCCGCCCTGTCCTACATCGGCTCGCCGCTCACCGCCGCGATCTACCGGCAGGGCACCATCGGCGCCGCCAAGTCCCACCTGGAAGCCACCGCCCGCACCCTCGACGAACGGCTCGGCAAGCTGGTCAGCGGCCGGGCGGTGACCTCGGTCAACGGCGCCGCCGTCACCCAGTCCTCCACCGCCGTCCCCGGCATCGCCCTCTACATCGGCCTGCTGCGCGGCGTCCTCGGCCAGGCACTGGTCCCGCCCATCGGGCAGCTGGTCAAGCTCTGGGACCAGCTCACCGGCGCCCACCCGCTCACCCTCGACGACGAGGGCCGCGTACGCCTCGACACCTGGGAACTCGCCGACTCCGTGCAGGCCACGGTGGCCGAGCGCTGGAAGGAGGCCACCACCGACACCATCGGCGACCTCGCCGGCCTGGACTGGTTCCACGACGAAGTACGGCGCCTGTACGGCTTCGCCGTGCCCGGCGTCGACTACACCACGCCGGTTGAGACCGACGTGCTCTGGCCCGACCCGACCACCTGAACACCCTGGAGGAACGCCGTGCCCGTGCCGACCGGCGAGCAACTCATCCGCTGGCAGCAGTACTTTGAAGAACCGCCTTCGTGACCGAGATCCGGGATCCGGGAGCCGAGCGCCTTGTGTAAGGAATGGGCGGTGGGTCCAACCCACCCACCCTCCCAAGTGCCTCCCGCACCACCAGAGATGACATTTCGTGACCGGCTTGCCACGGGCTGTCGCGACCCTCTAGCGTTCGCAACAACAAACGACCCCGACCGGGTGCTACCAACACCCGCCGGGGTCTGACCTTCAAGATCGATAAGAGGCGATCTCGTGGCTGCTGAAGACAATAGCCCTGCCCTGCCCGCGCCCGCACACCCCATGGCCAAGCCGGGCTACGGCAAACGCACCGCCCCCGGCCAAGCGCCACGCCGCAAGGGCCACTTCGACCATCTCCCCGCCCGCGAGGCGGAGATCGCCGCCTTCATCGACCGGCTCCCCGAAGGCGCCGCGATCGACATCAAGACACTCGCCCGCGAACTGCCGCGCTACGGCCAGCAGGCCGTGACCAAGGCGCTCAACGGCCTTGCCGCGGCCGGGCATCTGCGGCGCGTGCGCGAGTCCCTCGGGGACGGGCTGTCGCAGTGGGTGTTCCGTACGTACTTCACCCGCACCGCCCGCGACAGCGCCTGGTGGGCGCGGTTCGTGCGCGGTGACGTACCACCCGAAGAGGCGACCCCCGAAACCCCCGAGCCGCCCTCGCAGGCCTACGACACGCTCGCCCGCGCCGGGCAGACCGACCCCCGCATGACCCTGTCCGCCGCCGAGTGCGCCGCGCTCGAAGCGCTCGCCGCGCAGTGGTTGGCGCACGGGGCCACCCCGGACCAGTTGCTGCACGCCCTCACGTCCGGCCTCCCGGAACAGGTCCACTCCGCCGGCGCCTTCGCCCGCCGTCGGCTGATCGCCAAGATGCCGCCGCCCGCTCCCGTACGACCGCGGCGCCGCACGCTCGTCGAATGCACGGAATGCGGGGTGCCGGGCACGCCGGAGGCGCTGCCCGACGGGGTGTGCGACGGCTGCCGCGTACCGCTGGCGCCGGAAGAGGTGCAGCGCAGGGTGGCGGCGCTCAGGGGTGAACTCCCACCGCCCAGGTACCGGATCGGCACCAGGACTTCTACCGTGCGGATCTGACCGAGCAGGTACACGGCAGCGACCGCCGGGCAGAATCTGCGTCAAGCCGATGTACGACCGTTCTGGGCGCGGACGGCACGGTCGATCCGGGCCTGATCGTGCTGCTTGGTTTTGCGGAAGACAGTGAGCAGCACGATCGTCCTTGCCGGCGTGATCCAGTACGTGATCCGTGGAGCGATGTTCCACAGCCGCAGACGAAGCTCCCTGACCGGGCCTTCGAGATGATCCGACCACGGCCCTCCGAGCTCCGGCCCGAGTTCGGCAAGCAGCCCTGCGACCTCGTCGACTCGCTTGAAATCGCGATCACTGAGGCTTGCCAGCCATTCGCGCACCTCCGGCTCGATCTCGAACCCGTACAGGTCACGGCCTGCCGCCCTCCAGGCGCTCCGGGGAGCGCTCCAGCGGCCGTCCGACGCCTGGTACCGGTGCCGGAGACCCCGAACAGGCCTGATTGCGCCGTCCGAGGATGCCCCACCCGGCACAATCGGCTCTGACCGATCTCCATCCGTCACCGACTCAGGGGGAGTCATGACAGCAACCGGTACGGAGATTCCCGGGCCTTCCGGCCTGCCGCTGCTCAGGTCGATGTTCGATCTCAAGCGGGACTCGCTCGGTACGTATCTCAACGCACAGCGGGAGCACGGGGACGTCGTCCGCTTCACCGCGGGCCCGCCCGGGCTGCGCGCGGAGCTGTACGCGGTGTTCTCCGCGGAGGGTGCGCAGCAGGTGCTGGCGACCGATTCGGCCAACTTCCGCAAGGACAACGCCTTCTACCAGGAGGTCCGGGAGTCCTTCGGCAACGGGCTGCTGACCAGCCAGGACGAGGACTACCTCCGGCAGCGGCGGCTCGTGCAGCCGCTCTTCACCCGCCGCCGGGTCGACGGATATGCCAAGGCCGTCACGGACGAGACCGCCACGCTGCTCGCCGGATGGCGCACCGCGCCCGGCGCCACGGTCGATGTCGTCGACGAGATGACCCGGCTCACGCTACGCGCGGTGGCCCGCATCCTGTTCGGCACGGACGTGGAGGCCGCCGTCCCCGTGGTGGAGCGCTGCTTCCCAGTGATCGGGAACTACACGCTGCGCCGCGGGTACTCGCCGGTCAATCCGCCCCGCCACTGGCCCACACCAGCCAACCGCAAGGCCGCCGCCGCGACCGACGAGCTGTACGCGGTGTGCGACCGGATCATCGAAAAGCGGCACGGCGAGGGCGACTCGGCGACCGGTGACGATCTGCTCACGCTCCTCGCCCAGGCGCAGAGCGCGGAGGACGGCAGTCTGGACGCGGCCGAGATCCGCGACCAGGTGCTGATCTTCCTGCTCGCCGGGCACGAGACGACGGCGACGTCGCTCGCGTTCGCCCTGCATCTCCTAGCCCGCCACCCCGAGGAGCAGGAGCGGGCGCGTGCGGAGGCCGACCGCGTACTCGCCGGGCGGACGCCCGAGGCGTACGACCTCGACGCGCTCCCCTACCTCACCCGGGTGCTGAAGGAGGCCATGCGGCTGTATCCGGCCGGTCCCGTCATCGGGCGGCAGACGGTCGCGGCGGCCGAGATCGGCGGGCACACGATTCCGGCCGGCGCGGACGTGATCGTGGCGCCGTGGGTGACGCACCGGCATCCGCGGTACTGGGAGGATCCGGAGCGGTTCGATCCGGACCGGTTCGCACCGGCGGCCGAGAAAGCGCGGCCCCGGTATGCGTGGTTCCCGTTCGGCGGCGGGCCGCGGGCCTGCATCGGTCAGCACTTCTCGATGCTGGAGTCGGTCCTCGCGCTCTCGATGATCCTGCGGGAGTACGAGCTGACGGCCGTGGACACGGAGGTCCCCGTCGAAGCGGGCATCACCCTGCGCGCGAGCGGTCCCGCCCGCTGCCGCCTGCGACCTCTCGGCCCGTGATCGTCGCCTCGCCGCGTCCTGTGGACCGTTCAGGGCACGGTGACGCTCACCTGAGTGACGGCTCGGAGCGGCGTGTCCGCACTCCCTGCTCGCGACGGGATATTCGAGTCCGAAACGAGGCCGTCACCGATTGGCGCAGGGATAAGGCCAAAGGCCGTCTCCCTGTTCGACAAGCTTCCTGAGGGGACACCGGGTTTCCGCGCGCGGAGTGTACGCCGGTGAAGGTGAACAAGATCCTTCCCTCCAGCATTACCGGCGGACCTCACACGCGTGAAAGGAAACTCAGTATGAGGAAGCTCGCTTGGGCCGCCAGGGGCCTTTCAGCAGTGACCGGGGTCGTGCTCGCCGGGGCCGTCATGGTCCCGTCCGCGGCAGCGGACGCCGGCCCGGACATCAGCACACTCGCGCAAGAGCTGTCCGAAAGCATCGAGGTCATGTACGGGAACGGGAACCGGTGCAAGCCCACGCAGCGCGACGTCAGCTCCACCGTCGTGGACGCTTCGGAAAGCGGTTCGTTCGAAGCGATGTTCCGCGCCACGACCGACCGCCGGGGCAACGCCTACCTCAACGACTTCCGGAACCCTGGTGACTGGATCGACCTCAAGCTTGTCCCCGGGGCTCCCGAGTGCACTGAGGACCTCGCCGTCTCCGTTACCGAGGAGGACCCCGCCCACCTCTTCATCACCCTGCTGGCCGGCGATGGGGAGATCCACCGGGCCCGGTGCACGGTCTCGCCCGGAATCCCCGTGACCTCGGCGAACATCGCGACGGCGTGTGCCCCCGGGTTCACGCCCATTCCGGGCACGCCCGTCTGACAGCTCGCTCGGCTTCGGCTCCGGCAGATGCGGCGCGCCGAAGGGACAGACATGCGATGGGGCGGTCGCCTGTGGGCGACCGCCCCATCGCATGTCTCGCCCACGTTCCCCTGCCGCCTCAGTTCACCCCGCGCGGCCGGTACTGGATGCTGATGCGGGGTCCGACCGGCCGCGCGGTCTTCGGTACGGCGTGCTCCCAGGTGCGCTGGCAGGAGCCGCCCATGACGACGAGATCGCCGTGGCCGAGAGCCTTGCGGACAGGGTCGCAGCGGCCGTTCCGGGGCCGTAGCACCAGGTCGCGCGGGGCGCCGACGATCTTGCGGTGGGTGTTGACGCCCAGCGGCACTGGACGGCGCCGATCTTTCGGGAGGCATCGGCGCCGGGAGGGACGTCAAACGTCCGTCCAGCACCGACGGGCGCCAACACCGACTGGACGGCGACAGGTGTATGGGCGCCAGCGCCGCCGATCGATCCTTGGGCGTCGAAGCCGGGGAACCAGGCGCCCGCGCAGCTGCCACCACCATGAGTACGAGGACCGCGCGCCGATCTATGCGGAGGTCTCAGCAGACCCGGTTCGCCGCAGGCATCGCAGCCCTCTACTCGGACATCCCGAGAAGCTTCCGACTCCATCGGGACGCCCTTGACTACGGATTAGGTTCGCCGGCTCGGTGGTCGTGGCGGTCGGAGGTGCCGCGACGTCCGATCCGACCATTGGACGCGCTGCGGCCGAGCATCGCGGGCCCCGACGTGTTTCCTCTCGACGAGCTGGGCCGGGTCACTCCGGCCGCACGCTCCAACGGCCGCCGTGTGGTCACCGACGACCAAGCGAGCCTGCCCGCCGCTGTATTCGAGGTACCCGTGATCGGCGAAACCCACCCGCTCCGCTAGCATGTTCGAGCTCGCAACGATCATATTGAAATGTGAAAAACCGGCTGAAAATTGATACCTACGGTAACGCGAGGGTTTTCGCGAACAGACGGCAACCTTCGGTTGGCTGCACGGCGTCAATCACGCGTCATGCTGTGGGTCGCGGTCAGTGTGGTGGGTCTCGGGTTCCTCATCGCACTCGAGATCGCCGCGCGCCGGTACGGCGAGCCGGGGCCGATCACCGCCCAGGCGCGAGAGGTGATATTCGCCCCCAGATCGGGGACGGGGCTGTACGCCGGCATGGCGTTGATGATGGTGGTGCTCACCTGGCGGCAGCGGTTCATCGCGGCCGGCGCCGCGATCGGCATCGACGTCGTCTTCTGGCTCGTGCGGTGGGCTGTCGACGCCGAGATGATGTTCGGCAACGGCGCGTTGTGGGTGACTTTGGCCTGCGCCGTCATCGCCGTCACGCGCCGCACCGGCCGGGAACGCGTCCTGCTGCTGAAAGGCGTCGGACTGGCCCTGCTGCTGCTGGCCGGCGGCGCGACCGGCCACACCTGGCTGCTGATCACATCGAAGACCCGCCCGACGGTGCTCGACCAGTACGTGGCAACCGCCGATCAAGCATTGGGCAACCCGTCGTGGCTGGTAGGCCGGATCGTCGAGGCCACCGGCACGGTCGGCGCCCACGTTCTCGACTGGGTCTACGTTCAGCTCGGGGTGGCCGCGGTCGTCGTCGCGCTGTACCAGCTGCGCAACGTGGCGGTGGAGCGCCGCTTCCCGGGCCATCATCTGGTGCGCACTTTTCTGGTCATCGGCCTGCTCGGGCCGGGCATCTACATGTTCTTCCCAGTGGTCGGACCGGTCTTCGCCTACGGTGCCGACGGGGGGCATTGGGCAGTGGCCAACTTGTGGCCGGACACACCGCCGCCGGTCAGTACCCCGCAGCCGATGCCCTTCGACGGGATCACCCCGCGGAATTGCATGCCCAGCCTGCACACGGCGTGGGCTACCGCGCTCTTCATTCATTCCCGCAAGGGCCCGCGGGCTCTGCGATTCGCAGGCGCGTTCTGGCTGATCGCCACGCTCGGCGCAACGTTGGGCTTCGGCTTCCACTACGGCGCGGACATCATCGCCGGTGTGGTGTTCACGCTCACGATCGAGACGGCGCTGCGCTCGCTCGACCGCGGCTGGGACCGGCCGGGAATCCAGCTGGTCGCCTACGGCACCGCGGTCTTCGTTGCACTCCTGGCGTCGTATCGCTATCTGTCGACGGAGATGGCCGAACATCCGTGGGTGTTCGGGCCGTTGCTCATTCTGGCGATGACCTCGGTGGTCTACGGCTACGTACGGACCACGAAGCTGTGGGAACGGAAGGCCGTGTCGGTGCAGCTTCCGGAACCGCGACGCGAACCGCAGCCCGAACCGGTTTGAGTCGCGCTGCCTCGAACGTCCCCGGTCACGGCACCAGCTAACCGGCTAGTTCACGCCGCGTGGGCGGTACTGGATGCTGATGCGGGGTCCGACCGGCCGCGCGGTCTTCGGTACGGCGTGCTCCCAGGTGCGCTGGCAGGAGCCGCCCATGACGACGAGATCGCCGTGGCCGAGAGCCTTGCGGACGGGGTCGCGGCGGCCGTTCCGGGGCCGTAGCACCAGGTCGCGCGGGGCGCCGACGGAGAGGATGGCGACCATCGTGTCCTCCCGGGCGCCTCGCCCGATGCGGTCGCCGTGCCAGGCGACACTGTCGTGGCCGTCGCGGTAGTAGCAGAGCCCGGCCGTCGCGAAGGGTTCGCCCAGTTCGTCGGCGTAGTGGGCGGAGAGGGCGTCGCGGGCCTCGGCGAGGACGGGGTGCGGGAGCGGGTCCCCTTCGCGGTAGTACGCGAGCAGGCGGGGCACGTCGACCTCGTGTTCGTACATCTGCCGGCGCTCGGCGCGCCACGGGACGCCGTCGGCCAGCTCCTCGAACAGCGCGTCCGCGCCGGTGAGCCAGCCCGGCAGAACGTCGAGCCAGGCCCCGTCGCCGAGCACGGTCCTGCGGACGTCCGTCAGCGGACCGAGGCGGATCTCGTCGGTCTGGTCGAAGAGCGACCCCTGCAGATGGACTGCTGCCATACATCAAGGGTAACCAGAAAACCGAACACCTGCGCTATTTCGGCTGAGGGCTGTGGCCGCCACGCCGGGCGACGGAAACGGGGGCTTGGCCGGTGCAGTGCCCCCGTTTCCGTGGCCGGGCGGCCGGGGCGGGTGGTTCAGTGGCGACGACGCTCGATCGCGAAGGCCTCCACCGTGGTCCCGTCACCGTTCTCCCCGCCGACGGCATACACACACCTGCTCTTCGGCGACTTGGGACACGACGCCCTCGCGGCGCCGAGTTCCGAGCGGGGAGTCGGCAGAGGGGGCAGGGTCTCCCAGGTGTTGCCGACGATGCTGTACGCCTCCACCTTGTCGCTCACACCATCATTGGGGGCTTCGTCCCCGCCGATGGCGTACACGCAACCGTTCCTGGTCCCCTGGGGACAAGGTGCCGCCGCCACGCCCAGGAAGCTGCGCGCCGTCGGCAGCGAGGCCAGCCTCGACCAGAGGTTGGTGGCGGGGTTGTACACCTCGACCGCGTCCGACGGTGACGGCGTCGTACCGTTGCCGGTGTCGCCGCCAATGGCGTACACGCACGTGCCCTTCGAGCCGAGCCCGGGCGGACAGGCAGCCCCGGTTGCCGCCAGACCCGCGCGAGCGGTCAGCAGGTCGGGGAGTGTCGCCCACGTGTCCGTGGCCGGGCTGTACGCCTCGACCTTGCTCGACGGCGCCTGGTCCGGGTCGCCGCTGTCGGTGTCGCCGCCGATGGCGTACACGCAGCTCCCTCGCAACCCCTTGACACCCCTGGGGCACGGCGCTGTGGCCGCCGCCAGGGATTCACGGGCGGTCGGCAGGTCGCTCACGGTCTTCCAGGTGTTCGTGAAGGGGCTGAACACCTCCACCTTGTCGCTGGGGTCTTCGCCAGGCGGTTCCGTGCGCCCGCCGATGGCGTACACGCAGCCGTTCTTCACCCCCTTGGGGCAGCGTGCCGTCGTCGCGGCCAGGTGGCTGCGCGGTGTCGGCAGGGCAGGAAGGTTTGCCCACGCGTTGACGCGCGGGTTGAAGGCCTCCGCGCTACCGGCCGCGGCAGCGCCTTCTCCCCCGATGGCGTACACACAGGTGACCTTCCGGTCGTCCGGGCAGGCAGTCTTCGCCACCGCCAGGGCTTCCCTGGCGACCCCCAGCGGCTTGACGGTCAGCCACACGCCCTGGGCGTGCGCGGAGGTCGCCGTCAACGCAAGCAGCGGCACAATCAGCGCGATCACGACCCGCCGCCACCGGGACCGCGCACCGGGCGGTATCGCCCGGTCAGAGAACGGATTGCCCACCATCGACTACCTCTTTCCGGCAGGCCGCGGCGGTGCGCCGCGGCGCGAACGAGAGTTGCACTCCCCTTCATCCACGGTCACGGTCGGCCACCGTGCCACCACAGTGCGGCCAACCGGCCCAAGCCCCGAAGCCCCCGACGTGGCACAAAACACTGAGCGTCTCGCCCGGCGCCCCCGTAAGCTCGCGTCATGCAGGTGATCCAGTCGACCAAGCTCGCCAACGTCTGTTACGAGATCCGGGGCCCGGTGCTCGAGGAGGCGATGCGGCTGGAGGCAGCAGGTCACCGCATCCTCAAGCTGAACACCGGAAACCCCGCCGCCTTCGGGTTCGAGTGCCCGCCGGCGATCCTCGAGGACATCCTTCGGAACGTCGGCGACGCGCACGGGTACGGGGACGCGAAGGGCCTGCTCAGCGCGCGGCGCGCGATCATGAGCCACTACGAGACCAAGGGCATCCCCCTGTCGGTCGAGGACATCTACCTCGGCAACGGCGTCTCCGAGCTGATCCAGATGTCGATGCAGGCGCTGCTCGACGACGGTGACGAGGTGCTCGTACCGGCGCCGGACTATCCGCTGTGGACCGCCTCCGTCTCGCTCGCGGGCGGGACCGCCGTCCACTACCGGTGCGACGAGCAGGCCGACTGGATGCCGGACCTCGCGGACATCGAGCGGAAGATCACCGATCGGACGAAGGCGATCGTGATCATCAACCCGAACAATCCGACGGGTGCGGTCTACGACGACGAGATGCTGCGCGGGCTGACGGAGATCGCCCGCCGCCACCAGCTGGTCGTCTGCTCCGACGAGATCTACGACAAGATCCTCTACGACGGGGCCACGCACACCCCGACCGCCGCGGTCGCGCCCGATCTGCTGGTGCTGACCTTCAACGGGATGTCCAAGAACTACCGGGTGGCGGGCTACCGCAGCGGCTGGCTCGCGGTCTGCGGCCCGAAGGCGCACGCGGCCTCGTACATCGAGGGCCTGACGATCCTGGCGAACATGCGCCTGTGCGCGAACATGCCGGCGCAGCACGCCGTGGCCGCCGCGCTCCAGGGGCGGCAGTCGATCGAGGATCTGGTGCTGCCGGGCGGGCGGCTGCTGGAGCAGCGGGATGCGGCGTACGACCTGCTGACCCAGATCCCGGGCGTGACATGCGTGAAGCCGAAGGGGGCGCTGTATCTCTTCCCGCGGCTCGACCCGAACGTCTACAAGATCAAGGACGACCGCCAGATGGTGCTGGACCTGCTGCGGGCCGAGAAGATCATGGTCGTGCACGGGACCGGCTTCAACTGGCACGAGCCGGACCACTTCCGGATCGTCACGCTGCCGAACGCGAAGGACCTGGCGGACGCGGTGACGCGGATCGGGAACTTCCTGGACGGATACGGCCAGCCGTGACCCGGGCGATCCCGGCATCCCCAGGATCTTCCTGTCTTCAGGATCTTCGGACTCCACTCAACTTTAGACGGAATCTAAGCTAGGATGGCCGCAGAGCTACTGCAGGAGGCCATCCCATGTACGAGCCGATCCGCTCGAAGTCGGTGCACTCGATGGCCGGCGAGACCGACTTCCCTCACCGCACCCGCGAGGAGGAGCTGGACATACAGCTCGCCGGCCACCTCGCCGCACTCCTCGCCGTCACCGACGAGCTCGGGCTCGACGCCGAGGCCGACCGCATCGCCGAGCAGGTCGCCCGGCTGCGTGGCGCCCCGCCCGCGCGCCACGCCGGACTGAGCGGCGCGGACCCGGCCGCCCTCCACCACCGCGCCCTCGCCCTCGCCGGACGCGCCCTGGTCGTCGCCGCCTCGCGCGCCGACACCGCCGCGGCGATCCTCTCGGCCGAGCGCATGGACGCACACACCGCCGCTCTGCGCGACGCGCAGCTCGTCGGCACCCCCTGACGGCCCCGGTCCGCGGGCCGCGGAGGCGCGCGGACCGGGTGCCACCATCGAGGAACCGCACCGCCGGCGGACCCACAGGCGGTACGTGGCGGGGGCGGGCCGCAGCCGCGGCAACTGGCGTGGTTCCCCTCGGCCTTCAGGATGTCGCGCTCGGCCCTATCGCTTGGACTTCGCCATCGAAGGCTTCGCCCGCTTGCGCCCGGCCGATGCCGCCGAGGGCGGGCTGAGGACCGCGGAGAGACGCTTGGCGGCGTACTCGCGGTTGGCAAGCGTCTGCTCGCGACGGGCCTCGGGGAGATCGGGCATGGCCAGGAGCCGATCACACGCCTGGTAGGAGCCCGGCCAGTCCCCCACCCAGTACGCGATGATCGAGAACTCGAACAACAGCCCCCAGCGGTACACCCAGGGGCTGACGAACAGCAGATCGTTCGGAGCGGGCCGGTTGAGTCCGGCGCAGACGAAGGCGTGCGCGGCCCGGTAACGGCCCATGACACGCAGCCGCGAGGCCAACTCGTAGCAGGCTTCCAGGCGATGGGGCCGGCCCTCCCAGGCCTGCACGAGCGCATCCATGCCGCCCGGCCAGTCACCGTTGTCGGCCTTGAGGATTCCGGCCTGGAGCTGTGCGTAGTAGACCTCTTCGGGCCAGCCGCCCATCTTCGCGCGGCGCTCGTAGAAGGCGATGGCCTCTTCCGCGCGGCCCATGTCACGCATGGTCTGGGCCAGGTAGAAGACGGTGCGGGGGTTGTCGGGGTCCCGTTCGAGTTCGGCGCTCAGCAGGCGTGCGTCGCGCTCGAACTTGTCGTGACGCGATCCTCCGTCGGCGTGGTCCACGATGACCAGGGCGTCGAGGTTCGCCTGATCGGCCGGTTCGTCGGTGGTGAGGTACTCGTGCGTGACACCTTCGTAGCGCCAGGCGAGGTCACCCCTGACCAGCCTCTTGATGCGGTACTCCAGGTTGCCTTCGTGCCGCAGCATGTAGGAGGCGGCGGTGAGCGGCGGGAGGGGACCGTCCTGCCGGATCTCCAGGTCGGCGTCGACCAGGAGGAGATAGTCGGCCTTGCCGCGCGCGTGACTGATGTTCAGGCTCCGGTTGTGACCGAAGTTGACCCAGGGCTCCTCGTGGAGCTCGCCGGGGATGCCCTCGAGTGCCTTGCGGATCAGTTCCTGCGTCCCGTCCGTGGACCCCGTATCGGAGATCACCCAGGTGGTGATGAGGTCACGGACCGATGCGAGGCAGCGTTCGATGACGCCGGACTCGTTCTTCACGATCATGCAAAGGCAAATGGACGGCTGCTTCACGTCATCACCGCTCCCCGCGTAGCTGTGCGCGCGACGCTAGGGGCCGGCCGGCGCGGAACCGGTCCGGCACGCCGATGCCTAGCCCCTTCGGACGTCCCGCACGCGCCCGATGCGCTGATCGTTCGGCGCGCCTGCTGACAAACGCCGAAGTCACGAACGAATCATGGCCAACGGCACACCGCAGGCGCTTTCGGACGAAAGTCGGCGAAGCGGGACGTCCCGGCTACCCCGTCAGGCCCCGGGCGGTCCCATGGGCAACGCAGGCACGACAGCCACGTTTCGGAGGACGACCTGTGAGTACCCACCTCACGCACGATCAGCTCCACTCAAGAAAGCAGGTCACTTCATGAGTCCTGAAAACAGGACTGTCCCCGGACTCGGCCCGCTGCCGCAGGGACGCAGATGGCTCGTCGGAGGCGCGCTGACGTCGGTGGCGCTCATCACGCTGGGCCTCAGCAGCCCCGCACTGGCGACTGCGCCCAGCCCTCGTTCGTCGGACGTCATGGGAACCTCGTCGGTACTGGCCGACCAGTGCTACGACGAGGAGGGCCCGTACGCCTTCCTGAACGGCGACAGGTGCAAGGACAAGAACAAGAACAAGGGCAAGACCGGCGCGACCGGCGCGACGGGTGCCACGGGTGCCACCGGCGACACCGGGCCCACCGGCGACACCGGCCCCACCGGGGACACCGGACCGACCGGCGACACCGGCCCCACCGGCGACACCGGACCGACCGGCGACACCGGAGCCACCGGTGACACGGGACCGTGCTCCGACATCGACAGCTACGCTCCCAACGGCGCCGAAGAGTTCAGCGTGGTGCTCACCGGCGGGCAGTACTTCGTCGGCCAGCGGCTCCACGAGATGGCCGTGGACTCGAACGGCAACGGCGTCCCGGACATGGATGAGGACGGCGACGGCATCGAGTTCGAGGCGATCGGACCGTACGTCTGGCAGAACATCAGCGATGGGGACCCGAACCCCGGCTTCCCCGACAACCCGTGTGCTGCGTCCATCACCTCCCAGGGCAACTCGGCCTACGCCAAGGTGCTGACCATCGACGGCGAGGTGTGGGAGACGCACGGTGACGTCGAGGGGCAGACCTTCGTCTGGGACGAGCCGTGGGTCGAGCTCACGGAACCGGCGGAGGTCGCGCTGAGCAACTTCCACAGCGAGAAGGCGCTCACCGGGGCGCTGAGGAGCTCCGCCCTGAACCGGAAGGACTGATGAGCCGGACATCGCCCGGCGACAACCAGTCCGAAACCTGACGGAACAGTAGTGTGCCGTGCCCGGGCACCGTCCCGGGCACGGCACACGCATGTGTGCCGCAAGGCCTCACGCCGCTGCGGCCCACAGATGTACGGAGAAAAGGGCCGGGGCCCGCTCCGTACGCCGTTGTACGGTGCGGGCCCCGGCCACGAGCCGGATGCGGGCTCAGCCCAGGCGGGCCACCAGCGCGCGGTACTCGTCCCACAGCTCCTTCGGGGTGTGGTCACCGAAGGTGTTGAGGTGCTCGGGGACCAGCGCGGCCTCCTCGCGCCAGACGTCCGTGTCGACCTTGAGCAGGAAGTCGAGGTCCTCGTCGGCCAGTTCGAGGCCGTCCGTGTCGAGCGCGTCGCGCGTCGGCAGGATGCCGATCGGGGTCTCGACGCCCTCGGCCTTGCCCGACAGGCGCTCCACGATCCACTTCAGGACGCGGCTGTTCTCGCCGAAGCCCGGCCAGACGAACTTGCCCGCGTCGTTCTTGCGGAACCAGTTCACGTAGTAGATCTTCGGCAGCTTGGCCGGGTCGGCCGTCTGACCGACCTTGATCCAGTGGGCCATGTAGTCGCCCATGTTGTAGCCGCAGAACGGAAGCATCGCGAACGGGTCGCGGCGCAGCTCGCCGACCTTGCCCTCGGCGGCGGCGGTCTTCTCGGAGGCGACGTTCGCACCGAGGAAGACGCCGTGCTGCCAGTCGAAGGACTCGGTCACCAGCGGGACGGCGGTGGCGCGGCGGCCGCCGAAGAGGATCGCCGAGATCGGCACGCCCTTCGGGTCCTCCCACTCCGGCGCGGCGATCGGGCACTGGGCGGCCGGGACGGTGAAGCGGGCGTTCGGGTGGGCCGCCGGGGTCTCCGACTCCGGGGTCCAGTCGTTGCCCTTCCAGTCGGTGAGGTGGGCCGGGGTCTCCTCCGTCATGCCCTCCCACCACACGTCGTTGTCGTCGGTCAGCGCGACGTTGGTGAAGACCGCGTTGCCCCACAGGGTCTTCATCGCGTTGGCGTTGGTGTGCTCGCCGGTGCCGGGCGCGACACCGAAGAAGCCCGCCTCCGGGTTGATCGCGTACAGCCGGCCGTCCTCGCCGAAGCGCATCCACGCGATGTCGTCGCCGATGGTCTCCACGGTCCAGCCGGAGATCGTGGGCTCCAGCATGGCGAGGTTGGTCTTGCCACAGGCGGAGGGGAACGCGGCGGCGACGTACTTCGGCGCACCCTGCGGCGGGGTCAGCTTGAGGATGAGCATGTGCTCGGCGAGCCAGCCCTCGTCGCGTGCCATGACGGAGGCGATGCGCAGGGCGTAGCACTTCTTGCCGAGCAGCGCGTTGCCGCCGTAGCCGGAGCCGTACGACCAGATCTCGCGGGTCTCCGGGAAGTGCGAGATGTACTTCGTGGAGTTGCACGGCCACGGCACGTCCTGCTCGCCCTCGGCGAGGGGCGCGCCCAGTGTGTGGACGGCCTTCACGAAGAAGCCGTCGGAGCCGAGCTCCTCGAGGACGGGCCGGCCCATACGGGTCATGGTGCGCATGGAGACGGCGACGTACGCGGAGTCGGTGATCTCGACGCCGATCGCGGAGAGGTCCGAGCCCAGCGGGCCCATGCAGAACGGGACGACGTACATCGTCCGGCCGCGCATCGAGCCGCGGAATATGCCCTTCTCACCGGCGAAGATGGCCTTCATCTCGGCCGGGGCCTTCCAGTGGTTGGTCGGGCCCGCGTCCTCCTCCTTCTCGGAGCAGATGAAGGTGCGGTCCTCGACCCGGGCGACATCGGTCGGGTCGGAGGCGGCGTAGTACGAGTTCGGGCGCTTGATCGGGTCCAGCTTCTTGAACGTTCCCTTGGCGACGAGCTCCTCACACAGGCGCTCGTACTCGGCCTCGGAACCATCGCACCAGACGACCTTGTCCGGCTGCGTCAGAGCTGCGATCTCGTCGACCCAGGCGATCAGTTCCTGGTGATTGGTGGGGACGGTGCTGGGAGCCGCGATGTCGCGCGCCACGATCGCTCCTAAGTGAGGGGTATGAAGGTTGTTGCCCCGTGGGGGCTGCGACCCGGATGCTTCACTGCATCTGTCTCTCTGGCGCTCATCCGGTGCCGACCGCACTCATCTGATCATCGGTGGACTCTGCGCATATGTCCAGAGGGCCCCTCACGTGAGCATTAACACTCATGCCCGCGACCTACGGAGGCGTAGGTAGCATGCCGCCATGACAGCAGCCGCATCCGACGCGACCGAGACAGATCCACCGCCGGTGAAGCCGAGGCTGCGGGGGTGGCTGCATGCGGGGATGTTCCCCGCCGTGCTCATCGCGGGCGTCGTTCTCACGGCGCTCGCCGATTCGACACGAGGCCGCATTGCCTGCGGCATCTATGTGCTCACCGCCTGCGCACTCTTCGGTGTGAGCGCGCTGTACCACCGGGGCGACTGGGGCCCGCGCGCGACAGCCGTCCTCCGCCGGCTCGACCACGCGAACATTTTTCTGATCATCGCCGGTACCTATACCCCGCTGACGCTGCTGCTCCTTCCGGACTCCACCGGGCGAGTGCTGTTGTGGGCCGTGTGGGCGGCTGCGGTTGCGGGGATCGCGTTCCGGGTGTTCTGGGTCGGCGCCCCACGCTGGCTCTACACCCCGTGCTACATAGCGATGGGCTGGGCGGCGGTCTTCTTCCTGCCCGACTTCATGCGGGAGGGCGGCATCGCGGTGCTCGTCCTCGTGATCATCGGCGGGCTGCTCTACAGCGCGGGCGGCGTGATCTACGGAATGAAGCGGCCGAACCCGTCACCGCACTGGTTCGGGTTCCATGAGGTCTTCCACTCCCTCACGCTGGCGGCGTTCGTCGTCCACTACGTAGGCATCTCCCTGGTCGCCTACCAGCACGCATAGCGCGTACGCGTAACCCGCACCCCACACCCCACCCCCCACCCCTGACCTCTCGTTCCTCACCGAAAGGCCCGTGGCAGCCGCCACGGGCCTTTCGGCATATTGACGTCTGCCATCTTTTGAGAGTTACTGTCACTTGACACTGACTCCTACGGAGGTGGCCCATGGCTGCGGCCCAGAACCCCCGCCGGTGGTGGGCGCTCGGCGCGATGGTCGCGTCGCTGCTCGTGCTCGGCTTCGACATGACGATCCTGAACGTGGCGCTGCCCACCATGGCCGGGCAGCTCGGCGCCACGACCGGCGAGCAGCAGTGGACGGCCGACGCGTACGTGGTCGTCTTCGCCGCCCTGATGCTCCCCGCCGGACTGCTCGGCGACCGCTTCGGCCGCCGCCGGATGCTCGTCACCGGACTCGGGATCTTCCTCGCCGGCTCGCTCGTCGGCGCGCTCGCCGACGACGTCGTGGCAGTGATCGCCGCCCGCTCGGTCATGGGCATCGGCGCCGCGTTCGTCATGCCGCTCGGCATGGCCGTCGTACCGTCGCTCTTCGCCGGCGAGGAGCGCCAGAAAGCCGTCGGCATCGTCACCGCCGCCTCCGCGCTCGGACTGCCGCTCGGCCCGATCGTCGGCGGCTGGCTGCTCGACCACTTCTGGTGGGGCTCGGTCTTCGTGATCAACATCCCGATGGTCGCGATCGGGATCGCCGCATGCATGTTCCTGCTGCCCGAGACGCGCGACCCGGCGACGCCACGGGTCGACACCGTCTCCACCGCGCTCACCGCGACCGGTCTCGGCGCGTTCATCTACGGGATCATCGAGGCGCCGGAGCGCGGCTGGAGCGACCCTCTGATCCTCGCGATGCTCGCCGCGGGAGCTGTGCTGATCGCCGCCCTGGTCGTACGGGAACGGCGCTCCGCGCGGCCGATGCTCGACATGACGCTGCTGGCCCACCGGCCGTTCCTGCTGAACACGCTGGCCGCGACCCTGGTGATGTTCGTGCTGTCCGGGCTGATGTTCGTGCTTCCGCAGTACCTCCAGGCGGTGCTGGGCAACGACGCACTCGGCACGGGCCTGCGGATGCTGCCGATGATGGGCGGGCTGATGGTCGCCGCGAAGGGCAGCGCCCCCGCGGTGGCGCGGTTCGGGGCGCGCGGCGTGATCGTCGCCGGTCTGGTGGTGCTGGCGTTCGCCGGGTTCCTCGGCAGCCGCACGACGGTGGACAGCGGGTACGGATTCACCGCGCTGTGGCTCTCCGTCGCCGGGGTCGGCTTCGGCTTCTCGATGGTGCCCGCGATGACCGCGGCCATCGACACCCTGCCGCCGGACCGGGCCGGCAGCGGGTCCGGTCTACTGATGACCGTACGTCAGGTGGGCAGCGCCACCGGGATCGCGCTGCTCGGCTCGCTGCTGGCGAGCGTGTACGCGAACCGGCTGCCGTCCGGGGCGCCGGAAGCCGCGGGCGACTCCGTAATGGCTGCCCATCTGTTCGGCGATCCGGCTCTCGCGGCCTCGGCCGATGCCGCGTACCTCCACGGCATGAGCGTGGTCCTGCTGGTCTGCGCCGTCGCGGCGCTGGTCACCGCGCTGCTCGCGGCCGTTCTGCTGCCGAAGGCCCGGCCGGCGCAGGCGGCGGCCCCGGACATGGCCGGAGCCACGGTGGATGCCCGACAATGACGACCATGGCCGCCTCCGCACGTACGCCGCTCGAAGAGCACCAGCCCCCGATGGGGCTGCGCGAGCGCAAGAAGCTCAAGACCCGCCTCGCGATCCGCCGGGCCACGTACCGGCTGATCGCCGAGCAGGGCTACGAGGCGACCACGATCGAGCAGATCGCGGCGGCGGCCGAGGTCTCCCCCTCCACCGTCTTCCGCTACTTCCCCACCAAGGAAGACATCGTCCTCACCGACGAGTACGACCCGATCATGGAGCAGGTGCTGCGGGGGCGGCCGGCCGACGAGCCGCCCCTGGAGTCGCTCCGGTTCATCATCACGCACGCCGTGCGGGCCATCCAGGAGAACGACCCCGAGGAGATGTACCAGCGCACGAGGCTGCTGGTGGAGGTCCCGGCCGTCCGGGCCCGGATGACCGAGACCATGGCCGAGACCTCCCTCCTGCTGTCGCGCGTCCTCGCCGAGCGCACCGGGCGGGAGGCGGACGATCTGGAAGTACGGGTCTTCACCGCCGCCGTGATGGGCGCCCTGCGCGAGGTGACGATCTACTGGGCGGAGCGCGACCAGCGAGGTGACCTGGTCGCACTCCTGAACCGCGCCCTGGACACGCTCAAGGACGGCTTGGCCCTCTGAGGTCCCCCTTTCCGCAGGTCCGGCCGTTTCCGCAGGTCCGGCCGTCCCGGTCCGGGCTGCGGGCTCGCTGGCGCCGAGGCGCCCTGCGTGGCTGTATCGATGAATGCCGCGTTTCGGTCAGGCCACCGGACTCCCTCGAATCCACTCACGTACCAGGCGTCAACTCCCGCCTCAAAGACTCCACTTCGGTGACCGGAGCAGCGCAGACGAAGTGCCGGCAGACATACGCGGCGGGCCGCCCGTCGACCAGCGGACGGTCCGCGAGCAGCGGAAACTCCCCGCTGTCCGGCTCCCCGGCGGCGACCACCGAGCCGGGCGCCGTCCCCAGCAGCGCCGCCCGGTGCAGCTCCCGGAACCCCGGGTCACCCTGCGCCCCGACGACCGCGACCTCCCGGGGTCCGTCGAGCAGCGCCTCGGCGACCGCAAGCCCCCACCCGATGAACCTGGGCGCACGCGGACCGAGCGCCTTCACCACGCCCAACGCCTGCTCGGCGGCGGTCCGATGGGCCTCGGAACCCGTGTGCGCGGCGTACGAGACCAGGGCGCAGGCGGCCGCGGTCCAGCCGGAGGGAGTGGCGTTGTCGGTGGGGTCCTGGGGCCGCCTGATCAGCTGCTCCGCATCATGGGCGGTGTCGTACAACTGCCCTTCGGGGCCGGTGAACTGATCCAGGACGATGTCCAGCAGGAAACCCGCGAACTCCAGCCACGCGCCCTCGCCGCTCACCGACGCCAGCGCCAGGAAGCCCTCCGCGACATCCGCGTAGTCCTCCAGCACCCCGGCGTTCGCCCCGGCGTGCCCGTCCTTGGAGGTACGGCACAGCCGCGCACCGTCGTCCATGTGCAGCCGTACCAGCAGATCAGCGGCCTCCGTCGCCCGCTCGACCAGATCCGGCCGGCCGAAGTACCCGCCCACCTCGGCGAGGGCGGCGATCGCCAGTCCGTTCCACGCGGCGACGATCTTGTCGTCACGCCCGGGCCGCGCCCGCTCCTCGCGCGCGGCGAGCAGCCGCGCCCGGACGGACTCGACCTGTGCGGCGTCGGCCACACCGGCGTCCTGCGGCAGCTGGAGTACCGAGGCCCCCTCCTCGAACGTGCCCTCCTCGGTCACCCCGAAGTACCGGGCCGCGAACTCCGCGTCCTGCTCGCCCAGCACCTCGGTCAGCTGCTCGGGCGTCCAGACGTAGTAGGCCCCCTCCACATGCTTCCCGGTGCCGTCGTCACTGTCCGCGTCCAGCGCGGACGCGAAACCGCCCTCCGGTGTCCGTAGCTCCCGCACCATGAAGTCGGCGGTCTCCAGCGCGACCCGCCGGGCCAGATCACTGCCGGTGGCCCGCCACAGATGCGCGTACACCCGGCACAGCAGCGCGTTGTCGTACAGCATCTTCTCGAAGTGGGGTACCACCCACTCACGGTCCACGGAGTACCGCGCGAACCCGCCGCCGAGCTGGTCGTAGATCCCGCCCCTGGCCATCCCCTCACAGGTGTCCGTAGCCATCTGCAGCGCGCCCTCGGCGCCGGTCCTGGCCCAGTGCCGCAACAGGAATTCGAGGGCCATCGACGGCGGGAACTTCGGCGCCCCGCCGAATCCTCCGTGCATCGGGTCGTACTCCCTGGTCAGCCCGAGCAGCGCCTGCGCAAGGTCCTCCTCGCCCGGCTGCCCCTGCCCCCCGTACGCGAGCGACCGCCCCGCCAGATCCCGGACGACCTTCCCGGCGACCTCCGCGACCTCTTCGCGTCGCCCGGTCCAGGCGCCGGTGACGCCCTCCAGGACCTGCCGGAAGGACGGCATACCGTGGCGGGGGGCCGGCGGGAAGTACGTACCGAAGTAGAACGGCTCGGCGTCCGGTGTCAGGAACACGGTCATGGGCCAGCCGCCCTGCCCGGTGGCGGCCTGCACGGCCTCCATGTAGACGGCGTCGACGTCGGGGCGCTCTTCGCGGTCGACCTTGATGTTGAGGAAGTGCTCATTCAGATACGCGGCGGTGTCGTCGTCCTCGAACGACTCGTGCGCCATGACGTGGCACCAGTGACAACTTGAATAGCCGACGCTCAGCAGGACCGGTTTGTTGCACTTGCGGGCCTCCTCGAACGCCTCGGCCGACCAGGGCCACCAGTCGACCGGATTGTCGGCGTGCTGGAGCAGATACGGGGACGTCTCATGAGCCAGGCGGTTCGGCATACCTCCATCCTGCCGCAGGACCCCCTCGGTCGGGCGTCAGGCGTCTACCAGACGGTGGCCTCGAGCCTTCCCGTGCCCTGGACCGGCGCGGCGATGACGCGGAGGTAGGCGGTACGGCCGTCGCCGGTCATCAGGCAGAAGCGGTCGCCCACCTTCACTTCCGACCAGTAGGTGCCGCCGGCGCTCACTCTTCGGGCGCATTCCGCGGCCGTCGGGGCGGCACCGGAGGCGGACAACGGAGCCAAGTTGGAAGCGGAGCCCGGCACGGTCAGTTCCGCGGTACCGGTGGACGCCCCGAAAATGATGTCCGCGCTCTTGGTGGGGGCGCCCGACACGATCGGTTCGGACGAGTCCAGGTCAAGATACGACCCGGAGTTCGTCGTGTCGGCCTCCACGACAGCCGGCCCGTACTGCGCCCGAGCCGCCTCGGCGCTCTTCGTGGCGGAGGGTGCGGACTGCTCCGGGGCGCCGGCCCCCGTCGAGGGGGGCTGCACCGATGCGGCAGGTGCGCCCGCCTCTCCGCCGTCCCCCGACGAGTCCCTCTGGCTCACGAGAACGGTGACGAGGATTCCCAGCAGGGGGATGGCGATCCCGCCGACCCACCAGGCCCAGCGGGGCTGTTGGGGACCCTGAGGCGAACCCGTCGACCCGTCGGTCAGCCTGCTCATGTACTCCCCCGCCCTTCCCTCTGTTGTGTGCGAGCACGATAGCAACGGCGGCCTTCACCCCAATTCGCTTCCCCGCAAGGTGATCGGAGACCGCCCGCCCCCTCGCACCAACGTGCCGTCCGCAGCACACTTGGCCCCGGAAGCGGAAGCTCTCGGAGGGGGGGACCAAATGCGGGACAGCCATCGGGCGGAAGCCGAGCGGCTGTTGGTACGTGCCGTCGAGGAGGAGGTGCGCCGCTCCGGTGGGCGCAGTGACTCCGCGTCGTTGCTGGCGCGCGGCCGGGCGGCGCTGGACGGGCTGGCGGCGAGTGCGGACGAGGAGTACGCGGCGTACCTCCACGCGGTGGAGGAGGCCGAGGCCGGCAGGCTGTCGCTGGGCGAGCGGTTCAGCCGTCAGAACGTGTCGACTCCGGTGCTGGTCACGGCCGTTGCGGCGGCCGCCGCGATCGGTGCGGACATGGCGCTGGGGACGGCCACGGGCACGGCGCTCGGCGCCGGGGCGGTGGTCGCGGTGGCCGGGGCCGCCGCGACGGTGGCCAAGGTGACCGCGGCGCACTGGCCGGCGGCGCACCGCAGGGCCGGGGCTCTCGGTCAGCCGGGCGGGCCCGAGCAGCTGCGGCTGCAGTGGCTGACGGCGCTGGAGGTACGGGGCATCCGGCCGTTCCTGGACCAGCAGCGGATGCTGACGGCCTCCACGGCGCGTCCCGCGAAGAAGACCGCGGCGGGGCCGCCGCTGCGCGGCGCGGACCGCAGCCAGGCGGCGCGCCGCCGTAGTGTGCTGGAGCAGTCGTTCGGACATCTTCCGGAGCCCGCGGGGCCGTTCGCGGGCCGCCGGGAGGCGATGACGCAGATCGCCCAGTGGGTGCATGCGGCGCGTGCCTCGACGGAGACGAAGCCGACGGTGGTGGTGCTGCACGGCGCGCCGGGGTCGGGGCGTACGACGCTGGCGGTGCGGGCCGCGCACCATCTGAAGGACCAGTTCCGGGGCGCGTGCCTGGTGGATCTGCGCGGCGGTTCCGCCGACGAGCAGCCGCTGCCCACCCGGGACGCGCTGCTGCACCTGCTGAACCGGCTGGGCGCGCCCCGTGAGCAGTTGCTGTTCCGGGAGCGGTCGTCGGCGGAGCAGCAGGTGCGGCGGCTGAGCGAGCTGTACCACCAGCATCTGACCGGGCTGCCGGTCACCGTCGTCCTCGACGACGCGAGCGACGCCGGGCAGGTACGGACCCTGATCCCGGAGCGCTCGGACAGCCTGGTGCTGGTGACCGCGCGCGAGCCGCTGGAGCTGCCGGAGGACATTCCGGCCTGGGTGCACCGGCTGCCGGTGGACGCGCTGGACGCGGCGGGCGCGGAGGAGCTGCTCGCGGCGGCCGCGGAGGAGTCGCTGGAAGGCCCGTACGACTCACAGTCGGCGGACGGGATAAGGGAGTTGTGCGGCGGGCTGCCGCTGGCGCTGCGGATCGCGGGCTCCTCGCTGGGGTCCAGGACCCCTGAGCGGCTGGCCGCGGACCTCGGTGCGTACGGCCCGGTCGGTCCGGTCGAGCGGGCGCTGTGGCTGCGTTACACGGACCAGCCGGAGCAGGCGCGCCGGCTGCTGCGCCGGCTGGCGCTCGCGGGGCGGGCGTCGCTGGGCGCGGCCGCGGCGGCGGCATTGCTGGCGACCGACGAGACGGAGGCGCTGCAGTTGCTGTCCGCGCTGTCCCGGGCGGGGCTGCTGGACCATGTGCGCGGTGAGCGCTACCGGTTGCACGATGCCGTACGGGCCTTCGCGCTGGCGCGGCTGCTCGACGAGGAGCAGCAGGCCGAGCGCACGGCCGCGCAGGAACGGCTGATCATCGGATACGCGGAGCTCGCCGACTCGGTGATCCGGCTCGTCGACGGGAAGACGTCGACGCGCGCCGATCAGTTCGGCGGTCACGGCTTCGCCTCGCTGGAGGCGGCGCTGCGCTGGCTGGACGACGAGTCGAGCTTCATCACGGCGGCGCTGCGCCACGCGGAGGGCGTCGACCAGCAGGCCGTGCTGAATCTGCTGGGCGCGCTGTGCGACTACTGCCTGCTGCGCGGCGACCTCTACCGCCTGGGCGAGATCAACGACCTGACCCAGGCCGTCGACCAGGGTCTGCTGGTCCGCTCGGTCCAGTGGCGCACCGGCATCGCCGCACGCCAGCTCGGCGAGCTGGACAAGGCCCGTACGACCCTGTCGTCGGTGGTGGACCTTTACCGCGAGGCGCAGCACGACGCGGGCGCGGCCCGTGCCCTGTGTTCCCTCGGCATCACACTGCACCACCAGGGCAATCTCACGGAGGCCGCGGCGAAGCTGCGCGAGGCGATCGAGCTGCAGTCGTCCGAGGTGCTCGCGGCGGACCGGGCCTGGACCCTGCACGCCCTGGCCGCCGTCGAGCGGGACCGGGCGAATCTCGCGCAGGCGCTCACGCTGCTCTCCACCGCGCTCGGGCTGCACCGCAAGGGCGAGTCCCTGCACGGCGAGGCCTGGACGCACTTCCAGCTGGGCCAGGTGTGCCTGCGCATGGGCGATGTGCCGCGTGCCGAGTCGGAGCTGCGCGAGGCCCTCGATCTGTACGGCCGCACCCGGGACGAGCGCGGTGAGGCGTGGGCACTGACCCAGCTGGCCCGGGCCCGGCTGGTGGACGGTGACCCGTCGCCCGCGGTGGACCAGCTCCGTCAGGCGCTGTCCCGGCACCGGGACAACGAGGACGCGCGCGGCGAGGCGTGGACGCTGTACTACCTGGGCCAGGCGCTGGAGGAGCGCGGCGACCACGACCAGGCGGTGCGTGAACTGGAGCGGGCCCGCACGATGTTCTCCCGGATGCGGGACGTGTACGGACTCGCCTGCGCCCGCCACCACTCGGGCCGCGCCACCCGTGACCAGCGCGCCGCGCAGACGGGCAACCTCCTCAACTCCGGTTTCGCCCGCCAGCTCCTGGTCGACGCCCGCGCCGACTTCCGCCGCATCGGTGTGGCTCACGGCGAGGCCTGGACCTGCCTGGAGCTGGCGATCGTGGACGCCGGGAACAACCGTCCCGCCCAGGCTCTGGAGCTCTGCGACGAAGCGGCCGCGCTCTTCGCCTCGTACGAGGACAGCCGCGGCGGCGACTGGGCCCGCTTCCTGCGCTGCACCCTGCTCCCGTACGCCTCGGCGGGCGGTGTCGAGATCGGCACGGTCGTGGCCCAGGAGGAGCTGGCCCGGCTGCGCGAGGAGTCCCATGCGACGCGCGACGGGAGGCTGGAGGACTGCATGGAGGCCTTCGCCCTGGTGCTGGAGCGGGGCGTCCGCCTGGAGGACGGCTGGCAGGCGTGGCAGCTGGGGATGGTGCCGGGCCGGCACGCGCGGGAGGTGATGGGGGTACCCGTGGGCCCCGCGCGGGAGTGATCCGCCGGGGCGCGGGCGGCGCCGGCGCTGGTGGGCACACGCTGGACACGCGTGTGGGCACCAGCCCCGGCGCACGGCCGCGAGTTCTCGCGGTGCCGCTTCGCGCTACTCGCGCCGGCTACTCGCCCTGGCCACTCGCGTCGGCTACTCGCTCCGGCTACTCGCTCCGGCTACTCGCGCTGAGCGTCCTTGACGGCCGTGGCAGCGCCGGCCTCCGGCGCCTCCTCGAAGTTCACCTTGCCCATGTGGCGGTTCATCGACTTCATCAGCATCCACACCCCGACGGCCATGACGGCGAAGACGATGAACCCGAGGACGCCCGGGGTCACCTTGTTCTCGTCGAGCTCCTTGGCGAGCGGGACGAGGTGCGACATTGCGAGGTTTGCGCTAGCGCTCATGTCAGTCATTGTCGCGGACGCCCGCGAAGAGGTCGTCCTCGGGGAGGGAAGTGTCGACCAGGGACCTGGCGAGCTCGTACTCCTCGGTCGGCCAGACCTCCTTCTGGATCTCCATCGGCACGCGGAACCAGCCGCCGTCCGGGTCGATCTGGGTCGCGTGGGCGATCAGGGCCTTGTCGCGGGTCTCGAAGAAGTCGGCGCACGGAACATGCGTGGTCAGGGTCCGCTCGACGCGCTGGAACTCCTTCCAGCGCTCCAGCCACTCGCCGTACGGGGATTCCAAGCCGCGGGCGAGCAGCGCCTCGTGGAGGGCCACGGTGCGCGGGCGGTTGAAGCCCTGGTTGTAGTAGAGCTTCAGGGGCTGCCAGGCCGGGCCGAACTCGGACTCCGGGTACTTCTCGGCGTCGGCCGCGCCCTCGAAGGCCACCATCGAGATCTTGTGGGTCATGATGTGGTCCGGGTGCGGGTACCCGCCGTTCTCGTCGTACGTCGTGACGACCTGGGGGCGGAAGGAGCGGATCTGCCGCACCAGCTCGCCCGCCGCCTTGTCGACGTCCTCCAGGGCGAAGCAGCCCTCCGGGAGCGGGGGAAGCGGGTCGCCCTCGGGGAGGCCGGAGTCGACGAAGCCGAGCCACTCCTGCTTCACGCCCAGGATCTCCCGGGCCTCGTCCATCTCTTTGCGGCGTACCTCGTGGATGTTCTCCTCGATGTATTTGTCGCCCTGGAGCTTCGGGTTGAGGATGGAGCCGCGCTCGCCCCCCGTGCAGGTCACGACCAGCACGTCCACCCCCTCGGACACATACTTGGCCATCGTGGCCGCGCCCTTGCTCGACTCGTCGTCGGGGTGGGCGTGAACGGCCATCAGTCGCAGCTGATCAGTCAAGACTCGATCCTCAGTCATTTGTCGCTCGGGACAGCTTCTATAGTGACGGAATCGGGGGACCGAAAATTCCGGGATCCCGGACTGTGAGAGGACGATCATGACCGCGGCACGCGAGGGACTTCCCCGTGACCGTTACGGCCGCTCGGCGGACGAACGCGCGGACCGCAAGCTCAAGATCGTCGGCGCGGTGCTCGGCGTGGGCCTGCTCGGCATGATCGGCTGGTTCGGCTACGACTACGTCACCGGACAGCGGATCAGCGCCGAGGTCATCAAGTTCGACGTCTCCGCGGACGACGAGGTCCAGGTCCATCTCGAGGTGCGCAAGGACGAGGACGCCCAGGGCTACTGCACGCTGCGGTCGCGCGCGGAGGACGGCAGCGAGGTCGGCCGGCGGGACGTACGTTTCGACGCGCGCGAGAGCCGTGTCGACGAGGTCGTCACGGTGCGTACGACGGCGAAAGCGACCAGTGCCGAGCTGGTGGGCTGCACCGCGGACAGCGGGCCGAAGGGCTGATGTTTTCCCCGCCCCATCAGGCCTGACCTGCATTGACGCATTTTTAAGGGCTTTTGGTCCTCCCCCTTTCCCGCACCAATTGTTAGGCTCGTGGTTTCGCCCACTCGTGAAGGCACATCCTTCTGGGTAGGGCGATGCTTTGTATCCCCAGTACCTACGAGGAGCACCTGTGACCCAGACCAGCGAGAACGTCACCTGGCTCACCCAGGAGGCGTACAACCAGCTCAAGGCCGAGCTGGAGTACCTGTCTGGTCCCGCGCGTGTCGAGATCGCCAAGAAGATCGAGGCAGCCCGCGAGGAGGGCGACCTGCGGGAGAACGGCGGGTACCACGCGGCCAAGGAGGAGCAGGGCAAGCAGGAGCTCCGTGTGCGCCAGCTGACCCAGCTCCTGGAGAAGGCGAAGGTCGGCGAGGCCCCGGCGGACAACGGCATGGTGGCCCCCGGCATGGTCGTGACCGTCGCCTTCGACGGCGACGAGAGCGACACCGAGACCTTCCTGCTCGCCTCCCGCGAGTACGCGTCGGAGGACATCTCGACGTACTCGCCGCAGTCCCCGCTCGGCGCGGGCGTCAACGGCAAGAAGGTCGGCGAGGAGGCCGAGTACGAGCTGCCGAACGGCAAGACGGCCATGGTCAAGATCATTGAGGCCAAGCCCTACCAGGGCTGACCGCCCTCAGCGGCCGTACGCGGAAGGCCCCCGGCACCGATGGTGCCGGGGGCCTTGCGTCACTGACGGATCAGACCGTCGCCGAGCGGTACTTGCGCACCGCCAGCGTGCGGAACACGGCCACGATCAGGATCGAGTAGATGATCGACGCCCATACCGGGTGCTGCATGGGCCAGGCGTCGGATGTCGAGACGCCCGGGTTGCCGAACAGCTCACGGCACGCCTGCACCGTCGCGCTGAACGGATTCCACTCGGCGATGGTCTGCAGCCAGGAGGGCAGCTTGCTGGAGTCCACGAAGGCGTTCGAGATGAACGTGACGGGGAACAGCCAGATCAGACCGCCGGAGGTGGCGGCCTCCGGAGTACGGACCGACAGACCGATCAGTGCTCCGATCCAGGAGAACGCGTACCCGAGCAGAAGCAGCAGGGCGAACGCTCCGAGCGCCTTGAGGACGCCTTCGTGGACCCGCCAGCCGACGAGCAGCGCGACGATCGCGAGCACCACGACCGTCAGCGCCGTCTGGACGAGATCCGCGAGCGTACGCCCGGTGAGGACGGCGCCGCGCGCCATGGGCAGCGACCGGAAGCGGTCGATGAGCCCCTTGTGCATGTCGTCGGCGATGCCTGCGCCCGCACCGGCCGTGGCGAAGGTGACGGTCTGGGCGAAGATGCCCGCCATCAGGAACTCGCGGTAGACGGAAGGAGACGTGGAGGCGCCGATCTGCATGGAGCCGCCGAAGACGTAGCTGAACAGCACCACGAACATGATCGGCTGGATCATCCCGAAAATGATCATTTCGGGGATCCGCGTCATCCGGATCAGATTGCGCTTGGCGACGACGAGCGAGTCGTTGACCGACTGCGTGATGCCGCCGCGCGGGCGGGGGGCCGCGACACGGTCCGCCGGTTCCTGGACGGTGGTCACTTCACGGCCTCCTTCCTGGCCTTGCGGTCCTTCGCCGGCCGGGCCGCCGGGACCTCGCCGTTCTCCTCTGCGGCCTGCTCGGCGACGTGACCGGTCAGCGACAGGAACACGTCGTCGAGGGTGGGGCGGCGCAGGCCGATGTCGTCGATCTCGATCCCGCGGGTGTCCAGTTCACGGATGACCTCGGCGAGCAGCTTGGCGCCACCCGCGACCGGGACGGTGAGCTTGCGGGTGTGCTCCTCGACGGCGACCCCACCGGCTTCCGTACCGTCCGTGCCGAAGCGCTGGAGGACGTCACGGGCCGGGGCGATCTCCTCGGGGCGGTGGACGACGACCTCGACGCGCTCCCCGCCGGTGCGGGCCTTGAGCTGGTCCGACGTACCGCGGGCGATGACCTTGCCGTGGTCGACGACGCAGATGTCGTCGGCGAGGTGGTCGGCCTCTTCGAGGTACTGGGTGGTCAGCAGCAGTGTCGTACCGCCGCCGACGAGTTCCTTGATGACCTCCCACAGCGCCTGGCGGTTCCGCGGGTCGAGGCCGGTGGTGGGCTCGTCCATGAACATCACGGGCGGCGAGACGACCAGCGCCGCGGCGAGGTCGAGGCGGCGCCGCATCCCGCCGGAGTAGGTCTTGGCGGGGCGGTCCGCGGCCTCGGCGAGGCTGAACCGCTCCAGCAGCTCGCCCGCCCTGGTCTTCGCCGCGGCGGCGCTCATCTGGTAGAGCCGGCCGACCATCTGCAGGTTCTCGCGGCCGGTCAGATACTCGTCGACGGCGGCGAACTGACCGGAGAGGCCGACGGACCGGCGGACTTCGTTGGGGTGCTTGAGGACGTCGATACCCGCGACGACCGCCTTGCCGCTGTCGGGCTGCAGCAGGGTGGTCAGGACGCGCACGGCGGTCGTCTTGCCCGCGCCGTTCGGGCCGAGCATTCCGAGGACCGTGCCCTCGGGGACATCGAGATCAACGCCGTCCAGAGCCCTTACCTCGCCGAAGGTCTTCACCAGACCTTCGGCGTAAATGGCGCCTGGCATGTGGGTACTCCCAGTGGCAGAGGGTCGGTTGCTTCCTGCATCGGGCCGCTCACGTACTGCTCAACGTGCTGCTCACGTACCGCTCACGTGCTGTTTACGCACTGCTTATTCCGCGCGATTGCTACGCAAGCTTAGATTTCGCCATGTGTTGGCGCAGGCGAATTTCCATGACCCGCCAACCGTAACGCGATACATCGCGATACACAAGAGGAACGACCCGGTCGACCGACGAGCCGGCCCGGCGAGAGCCCGTGATCGTGTCCCCGTGGCGAGAGCCGGTCGCCGGCGAGTCAGCCGATGACGCGATACCCCGCGTCCCGCAGCGCCGTACCGACCTCCGTGCAGTGCTCGGGCCCCTTCGTCTCCAGGTGGAGCTCCACCTCGACCTCCGTGAGGCCCAGCCGCGGATCGGTCCGTACATGCCCGACGTCCAGCACGTTGGCATCGACCACCGACAGCACCCCGAGCAGCGTCGCCAGCGCCCCCGGCCGGTCGGGGAGCCGCAGCCGCAGCGACAGGTAGCGGCCGGCCGCGGCCATACCGTGCCGCAGGATCCGCTGCATCAGGAGCGGGTCCACATTGCCGCCCGACAGCACCGCGACGACCGGCCCCTGGAACGCGCGAGGGTCGCTCAGCAGTGCCGCGACCGGGCTCGCCCCGGCCGGCTCGACGACCAGCTTCGCCCGCTCCAGGCAGAGCAGCAGCGCCGAGGAGAGGGCGTCCTCGGAGACCGTACGCACTTCGTCCACCAGCTCCTCGACGATCGCGTACGGCACATCGCCGGGGCAGCCCACCCTGATGCCGTCCGCCATCGTCGTCGGCGCCTCGATCGACACCGGCCGGCCCGCCGCAAGCGAAGGCGGATACGCCGCCGCGCCCTCCGCCTGCACCCCGATCACCTTCACATCGGGGCGCAGCGCCTTCACCGCGACCGCGATGCCCGCCGCGAGCCCGCCGCCACCGATACCGACGACGATCGTCCGTACCTCCGGGCACTGCTCGAGGATCTCCAGGCCGACCGTGCCCTGCCCGGCGATGATGTCCGGATGGTCGAAGGGGTGGATGAAGACCGCGCCGGTCTCGTGCGCGTACTCCTGCGCGGCCGCCAGGGTCTCGTCGACGACATGGCCGTGCAGCCGCACATCGGCGCCGTAGTCCCGGGTCGCCGCGACCTTCGGCAGCGGCGCCCCCACCGGCATGAACACCGTCGAGCGCACCCCGAGCAGTGCGGACGCCAGTGCGACTCCCTGCGCGTGATTGCCCGCCGACGCCGCGACGACCCCCGCCGCGCGCTCCTCGGGCCGCAGCCCCGAGATACGTACGTACGCACCGCGCAGCTTGAACGACCCCGTCCGCTGAAGGTTCTCGCACTTGAGGTGGACAGGGGCTCCCACCAGGCCGGACAGATACCGGCTGCCCTCCATAGGGGTCAGCCTGGCCACCCCGGAGAGCATCTTCTGCGCACCGCGGACGTCGTCCAGGATGAGCGGGTGAAAGGGGCCTGGCGTACGGAAGCTCATGACAGCAAGTCTCGCAGCTCAGCGGCCTGACAGCGGCCCCGGTCACAGAGGGGTCCACGGGATTTCGCAGGGCAGGTACGGACCCGCCCCGGTCCGCGTACTCTGTCCCCCACCAACCGACCACCGCACGAGAGAGCCCCTCGCAGCCATGCCCACATCTCAGGACATGACGACCACTGCGCCTGACTCCCGGGGCTCGGCCCCCGAACCTCAGGGAGCCCCCGGTCTCCTCGATGCCCTGCAGCACCAGGTCGCCGTATTCGCACGCCGTGCCGAGCAGACCCGGCTCGGCGGGGTCGGCCAGGTGCGCAACTCCATGGACCGCGCCGCCTATCTCCTGCTCAACCGGCTCGATCAGGAAGGCCCGATGGGCGTCAAGGCCCTCGCCGCCGGAATGGGCATCGACTCATCGACCGTCACCCGCCAGGTCGCGCCGCTCGTCGACACCGGGCTGGTCAAGCGCACCTCGCACCCCGAGGACGGGCGCGCGGTCGTCCTCCAGCTCTCGCCGCGCGGCCAGGCCCGCCTGGACGAGGTCCGCTCCTCGCGGCGCGAGCTGATGGCCCAGGTGACCGACGGCTGGACCGAGGACGAGCGGGAGTCGTTCTGCACCCTGCTCACCCGGTTCAACTCGGCGCTCTCCGCGCGCCAGGCCGGGCTGCCGGCCGTCGAAACGGAGACGTCCCCAGCCTCTTGACCCGGGGCGCCGCCTGCCTTGATATGAGGACGTGCGAGAAACGCGGCAGACGGCACTCGCCGGCCGCCGCGCCCGGGAGTTCGAGGCATTCGTCGCGGGCGCGGCCGGCCGGCTGCTGCATGCCGCGACCCTGCTCACGGCCGAGCCCCACGGGCACAATCCGCACGCGCAGCGGCTGCTGGTCGCGGCGCTGGCGCACACATACGCGGAGTGGGACAGGCTGCGCGGCGAGGACCCGTACGACCGCACCCGCCAGGAACTCGCCGCCCGCTTCGCCCGGACGGCCTGGCGCCACCACCAGCGGACCTGGAACGAGGGCGCGGACGTCGGCGTGCTGGCCCGGCTCAGTCCGCAGGAACGGCTGATCGTGGTGCTGCGGCTGTACGAGGGCGTCGCCGAGGAGCAGACCGCGGCGCTGCTCGGGCTGCCGGTCGAGCGGGTCCGGGCGATCTGCGAACGCGCCGTCTCCACACTGCGCAGCACCCGCCCGCCGCGCCTGCGGGCACCCGTCTGGACGGCGGGCCCCTCATGAGCCGCCGCCGCAACGTCAAGGAGGAGGAGGTCCGGCGCCTGCTGGACATCCCCCACCCGCTGGTCCCCTCCGACCTGTACATCCGCGCGACCACCCGCGGCACCCGGCTGCTGCGCCGCCGCCGCACCCTGCACCGCGTGGGCTGGCTGCTGCTGCTCGCCGCCGCCGTCGCGTTCGCGGTGTGGGCGGCGGTCGTCGAGCCGTGGACCGTTCCTCCGTCGACGACGACGCCAGAGATCGAGGGCTGGTGAGCCCGGTTCTATCCTGGGAGAAGCGGCGCAACGCACCAGCACAGGAGGTCGTCATGACCAGAAAAGTTGCCGACTGCCGCAAGTTCCCGAGCGAGACGAACTGCACCCTCACCATCGCGGGTGAGGAGGAGGAAGTCCTCCGGGCCGCGACCGAGCACGCGGTCTCCGTCCATGGCCACGAGGACAGCGCGGAACTGCGCGAACAGATCAGCAACATGCTGGAGGACGAGAAGGTCGGCACCTGACCGGGGGCAGGGGACCTGCCGCCTGACCGGGGGCACGGGACCTGAGCGGAAACACCCGGCCGCGCGGACGGCGCCCGGCGTAACGAATCCCAACGGGCGGCCTGAGCTTGGGCGGAACGGGACCTGGGCGAAACAGACCCGACCGGGCCGGGACCCGGCGGAACGGATCCGAACGGGCGGGGCCCGGACCTTGGCGGAACGGGATCCGAGCGTGACCGGGCCTGGCCGCGCGCCGGACCGGGGCGGAGCGAGGCCCGGGGGCGAGCTGCCGGACCCGGCGGAACGGAGCCCGGGCGAGGTCGAGCTGTACCGGGCCCGGGCGAGGTCGAGCTGTACCGGGGGGGGGGGGGGGGGGGGGGGGGGGGGGGGGGGGGGGGGGGGGGGGGGGGGGGGGGGGGGGGGGGGGGGGGGGGGGGGGGGGGGGGGGGGGGG